>JBILXN010000223.1:0-3477 GCA_044378425.1 Methylococcaceae bacterium | reverse complement strand
AGTGGAATGTGACTGGGACAGACCACATCGCAGCAGCCGCATGCGATGCAATCGAGCAGCTGATAGTCTGCCGCCCGGTCGAGTTGATCGGCGCGCAGATGCCAGTGCAGTTGCTGAGGCAGCAGATGGGCGGGACAGACCTCCATGCAGGCACCACAGCGGATACAGGGCTGAGCGTCAGAGGTGGAGCCCAGTTCATCCGGACTGGCGACCAGCACCGCGTGGCTGGATTTGCTGATGGGTACAGCGTCGGTCGCCAGTGCGTAGCCCATCATGGGGCCGCCGACAATCAGGCGTGCCGCCCGACCGGTATAGCCACCGCATTGGTCGATCAGGTTCGCAATCGGGGTGCCTATCCTGACCTCCAGATTTCGGGGCCTGTGCAGCCCTTGACCGGTGACCGTGACGATACGGGAGGTGAGTGGCTCACCCCGAGTGACCGCCCGATAGATCGCGGCCACGGTTGCGACATTCTGGCAGATGATGCCAAGGTCTTCGGGCAGGCCGCGGGCCGGTACTTCGCGCCCCGTGAGTGTCTGGATCAACTGTTTTTCGCCGCCTGCCGGGTAGATCGTTGGCACGCTGACGATCTGGATGTCATCCCTGTTACGGCTGCCGCGCACCTCAAGCAGGGCGTTCATGGCGGCGGGCATGTCGTTTTCGATGGCAATGATGACCTGTTTCGCCCTCAGCACCTGCCGCAGAATATCAGCACCGCCAAGAATATCGGCAGGCCGTTGAAGGATCAGTGCATGATCACAGCTGACAGTGGGTTCGCACTCGGCAGCGTTGATGATCAGGGTATGAACAGGCTTGTTACCCTTAAGTTTGGCGGCAGTCGGGAAGCCGGCACCGCCCTGACCGACGATCCCTGCTGCCTGTATCTGCCGCAGTATCTCCTCCGCTGTAGCCTGGGTGTAGTCAGCCAGGCCCGTGCAGGGCAGGGCAAGGTCCTGGCCATCGCTGGTAAGGATGATGCAGGTATCGGCAATATTGGAGGGATGCGGGAGGGGTCGTGTTTCAATAGCCGTCACCCAGCCGGAGGTTGAGGCGTGGAGGGGTGGGTCGAGCTCATCATCGCCACCTGCCAGAACAGTACCGATCAGTACATGCTCACCGATGCTGACTTTCAGGCTGGCCTGTCGGCCATCGCGTTGCAGTAGCGGGAAGATCAGTTGCCCGGGTATTTCGGCATGGGCCAGCGGCGGTGTCCCGGTGAGTGATTTTTGGCGTGTCACCATCAGGCCGCCGGGGAATCTGTACAAGGCCGTCTCGCTCATCCGGCTGCCTGTCGGGTGGGCGCCGGCCTCGCGACGGGTTTGGCTGGTATCAGCGCGATGCAGTCGACTGGGCAGGGCGGGAGACAGAGTTCGCAGCCGGTGCATTCGGCGGCGATGACCGTATGCATGAATTTCGCGGCGCCAACGATGGCGTCCACCGGGCAGACCTGTATGCAGAGCGTGCAACCGATGCAACGGTCTTCATCAATGATGGCGATCTGCTGCGGCTTGCAGGCGCCTCGGCTCGCATCCAGCGGTTTCGGTTCCATGCCTAACAGGTTGGCGAGCGCCTTGATGGTCTCCTCGCCGCCCGGGGGGCACTGATTGATGTCGGCCTGGCCCCGGGCAATCGCTTCTGCGTAGGGGCTACAGCCCGGATAACCGCATTGCGCGCACTGGGTTTGCGGGAGTAATGCGTCGATTCTTTCAGCCACAGGATCCACCTCGGCCTTGAATCGGCGCGCACTGTGGCTCAACAGTAGGCCTAGCCCCATGAACAGCAACACGATCACCATGACAGCCAGCATTCGGTGCGGTACTCCTAGCTTTTCACCAGACCGGCGAATCCCATGAAGGCCATGGAAACGAGTCCGGCGGTGATGAGGCCAATGGCATTGCCGCGAAACGGCGCTGGAACATCGGCGGCGTCCACCCGTTCCCGCACGCCAGAAAACAAGACCAGTACCAGGGTGAAACCCAGCGAGGCGCCCAGACCATAGAGCAGGGATTGCATGAAGCTATGTTGGGCCTGCACGTTCAGTAGGGCTACGCCAAGAACGGCACAGTTGGTGGTAATCAGCGGCAGGAAAATACCCAGTAATTGAAACAGCAGGGGGCTGGTTTTACGCACGACCTGCTCGGTGAATTGGACCACCCCGGCGATGACGACGATGAATACGATGGTTCGCAGGTATTCAACCCCCAGTGGGACCAGTAACCAGGTATTCACCATGTAGCTGCTGACTGAGGATAGCGTCAGCACGAAAGCAGTCGCCAACCCCATGCCGATTGCGGTTTCCTGACGTCTGGAAACCCCCATCAGCGGACAGAGCCCCAGAAACTGCACCAGTACCAGATTGTTGACCAGCATCGTACCGACCAGTATGAGCAGATAGTCCTTCATGTGCTGAACCGTGTGGGGTCTATGCGAATTTGACGAAGGCCGCCAAGTGGGGAGGCGTCCCAGTGGGCTATCGCCCAGGCCAGTATGTCTCGGGCGCTTGCACGCTGTAAATCAGCCGGCGGTGACTGTTGCAGCAGTTCGAGCAGGTAATACAGCAGGGCGCCTGTATGCCGGATCTCCGCCTGAGGCGCAAGGTGACGTTTGCTCAGTTTACGGCCTTCGCGGTCGACCAGCACCGGAACGTGGGTATAGACCGGTGTGGGAAGGCTGAGTTTTTGTTGCAGGTAAATCTGCCGTGGGGTCGATGCAAGGAGATCGTGCCCACGCACGACGTGGGTGATGCCGAGCTCGGCATCGTCGATAGCGGTGGCGAGGTGGTAGGCATAGGCGCCATCGCGGCGGTAGAGAATGAAGTCGCCCACATCACATGAAAGATTCTGGATGACCAGGCCTTGCAGCTGATCCTGAAACCGGATTTCTGCGGCCTCGGTCATGATGCGCAGGGCATGGGTGTGGTCGGCTGTGCTCAGACGACGGTGACGGCAATATCCTGGGTAAATACCTGTTTCCGGGCCCTCAGCCGACTGTGCCAGCAGCTTGCGGGAGCAGATGCAGGGATAGACAGCGCCCTGCGCGTCCAGTGCCTCCAGTGCCGACCGGTAGCGATGCGTTTGCTGACTCTGAAACACGATCGGTCCGTCCCACACCAGACCCAAGGCTTCAAGGCTCGAGAGGATGCGCTCGGTGGCACCGGGTACCGTGCGGTAGGGATCGATATCATCAATCCTGAGATGCCATGCCCCGCCGACAGAGCGGGCATCAATAAAGCTGGCGAGAGCGGTGTACAACGAACCCAGGTGCAAGGATCCGGAAGGCGAGGGCGCGAAGCGGCCACGATACAACCCAGTGGTGGCCCCCGGCCCGGTGGGAATGACCGCTTGCAAGCTATCAGTCGTTCTGGAAGCGCCTCAGCCGACCTGCTTTTCCCGCAGTTCGTCGAGAGTCTTGCAGTCTATGCATTGGGTTGCCGTTGGCCGGGCTTCAAGCCGCCGTAAGCCGATTTCGATGCCGCAG
>JBILXN010000062.1:0-12022 GCA_044378425.1 Methylococcaceae bacterium | reverse complement strand
TGCCGTATCAACTCCCGACGAAGCATCTGACTCCGCACGTGCTGTCATGCGATACACCTTTGTATTTATTCTGTGATACAGGGAATGGCAGGCCAGGAGGGTCTCGAACCCCCAACCTGCGGTTTTGGAGACCGCTGCTCTACCAATTGAGCTACTGACCTATTACCCTGCTAAAGCATGTGCCTTTTGAGGAGCACACATTTTGAACTTATGCTAAAACTTTAGAAACCACACCAGCTCCCACAGTTCTGCCACCTTCGCGCACCGCGAAACGAAGACCCTCTTCCATTGCGATTGGATTGATCAGCTTCACAGTAACTTTTACATTATCACCTGGCATTACCATCTCGACGCCCTCAGGCAGATCGACGGCACCCGTTACATCAGTTGTACGAAAATAGAATTGGGGTCGATAACCATTGAAGAAAGGTGTATGTCTCCCACCCTCATCTTTCGATAGCACATATATCTCAGCCTCAAAATGCGTATGGGGCTTTATTGTGCCTGGCGCCGAAAGAACCTGCCCTCGCTCGACATCTTCTCTTTTTGTGCCGCGAAGCAAAACACCTACATTGTCTCCGGCTACACCTTCATCCAGCAGTTTCCTGAACATTTCAACACCCGTGCAAGTAGTTTTCACGGTGTCTTTTATACCCACAATCTCAACTTCTTCACCGACCTTTACCCTACCTCGCTCGACACGACCAGTAACTACCGTACCTCGACCAGAAATCGAGAATACGTCTTCAATCGGCATCAAGAATGGCTTTGCAATATCTCGCTCAGGCTCTGGAATGTAGCTATCCAGCGCATCCACTAACTTTATGATCGCAGGAACTCCAATATCACTACTATCTCCTTCAAGAGCTTTTAGCGCAGAACCTTGAATGATTGGGGTATCGTCGCCCGGAAAGTCATATTTGGACAGCAACTCACGAACTTCCATTTCAACCAACTCTATCAATTCAGCATCGTCAACCATATCAGCCTTATTCAGGAATACTACTATATATGGGACACCGACCTGACGAGCCAACAGTATATGTTCTCGCGTTTGTGGCATGGGACCGTCAGCAGCAGAACAGACCAGAATTGCCCCATCCATCTGAGCCGCCCCAGTTATCATATTCTTCACGTAGTCGGCGTGGCCTGGGCAATCTACGTGAGCATAATGCCTTGCTGGCGATTCATACTCCACATGCGCAGTAGCAATAGTAATTCCTCGCGCTCTCTCTTCAGGAGCTGCATCGATTTGATCATAGGCTTTAAATGCACCCCCGAATCGCTCAGCACCTACCTTGGTCAGAGCTGCCGTTAAGGTCGTTTTACCGTGATCGACGTGACCAATAGTACCCACGTTTACGTGCGGCTTATTACGCGTAAATTTTTCTTTAGACATCCGCAACACCACTCAACTAATTATCGGGCCAAACAATTTTGGAGCCCATGACCGGACTTGAACCGGTGACCTCTTCCTTACCAAGGAAGTGCTCTACCGACTGAGCTACATGGGCGAATACACCACATTGGAGCGGGTAGCGGGAATCGAACCCGCGCCATCAGCTTGGAAGGCTGAGGTTCTACCATTGAACTACACCCGCTAAAGTCTATTTAAACCGAAATGGTGGAGGGGGAAGGATTCGAACCTTCGAAGGCTGAGCCGTCAGATTTACAGTCTGATCCCTTTGACCGCTCGGGAACCCCTCCAATCGGGTATTCTTTGATTATTTCCCAAAGACACCCATTCGTCAACTAGTTTTTACATCTACCCCAACCCTACCCGTTCACCGTTATCATAGACTTCTCCATGTCCCCCGCCATCAAGGACGGCAATTCCGATATTACTCTTGATATAGCACCCAAAATTAGGGCTTCATCTTCACTTGTGGGTGACCCCAGAACATAATCAACAACAGCAGCTTTATTGCCAGGATGGCCTATACCTAGCCGTAACCGTGTAAAGTCGGCAGAACCCAGTAACGCGATCACATCTCGCAATCCATTATGACCACCATGCCCCCCGCCCTTCTTTAGACGAACAACCCCAGACGGAAGATTCAGCTCATCATGGGCCACCAAAATCTCCCCAGGTGTTATTTTGAAGTACTGAGCCAACAACTGGACCGATAACCCGCTTCGATTCATGAAAGTCGAAGGCTTGAGCAAAGTCAACACTTGCCCTCCGCATTCGTAACGAGCTATTAGCCCTTGATATCGATCATCCACCCTAAAGGCCAAGTTGAGATTCTTTGCGACTTCATCCAATAACCAAAACCCGGCATTATGCCGGGTTAATTGGTATTTTGCCCCAGGGTTACCCAGGCCAACCAACAATTTTATGCCGGCCATACGCGAACATGACTCCCGGCAACTCGCTCCTACCTAACCCTCATCAACCACATCACTGACTCGTGGTGACTGGATAGCAGCCACAACCTGATCATGGTCGGAGCCATGCAGCAATTCAACAATCTCAACGCCACCAGGCAACTTTAGCTCAGACAAGTGTACAGACCCGCCGATTTCAATCTTTGCCATGTCAACTTCTATGAATTCTGGCAACCGAGCCGGCAGACACACAACCTCAACATCAACCATGTTGTGAACTACTACACCACCCTTCTTGGCACCTAATGACGTCTCTTGGTTAATAAAATGAATCGGAACGTGAACCCTCACCTTCTGCGACTCGCTAACTCTCTGGAAATCCATGTGCATAATGATAGGTCGGCTAGGATGACGCTGTATATCCTTGAGAATCGCCGTTTCATCATTCCCGGCAAACCTGAGAGTCAGAATATGCGAATAGGTAGCTTCATTTTCCAACGCCTTAAGGATTTTATTGTGGTTAAAAACCAGTCCTGTAGGTGCGGCATCCCCGCCGTAAAGAATGGCGGGTATCTTGCCATCCTGCCTCGTCCGCCGGGCATTTCCCCGCCCCATATCTGTTCGTAGCTCCGCTTCCAACACAAAACTGCTTGCCATCTTTAAAATCTCCAAATACTCTGAGCAGTGTTAAAAAATAGATTCAATCGACGTACAGGGAGCTTACAGACTCCCCTGCTGCAATTCGCCTTATCGTTTCAGCCAACATTTCTGCCACGCTAAGCTGCCGGATCTTCGTGCAGGCCTGAGCGTCCGCACGTAATGGTATCGTGTCAGTAACAACCAGCTCATCCATGACCGATGCCTCAAGATTTGAGATTGCTGCGCCAGACAATACCGGGTGAGTACAGTACGCCACAACCTTAACAGCACCGTTGCTTTTAAGGGCAGCAGCCGCCTTACAAAGCGTACCAGCAGTATCAACCAAATCGTCCACCATAATACAGGTACGACCTTGTACATCGCCGATGATGTTCATGACTTTGGCTTCATTAGCCCTTGGTCGTCGCTTATCAATGATTGCAAGGTCCGCATCATCAAGCCGCTTTGCCAACGCTCGGGCCCGTACGACACCCCCAACATCCGGGGATACCACCATCAAATTCGGATATTGCTGCCGCCAGACATCACCGAGTAATATCGGTGAGGCATAAACATTATCAACCGGCACATCGAAGAAGCCTTGGATCTGATCCGCGTGCAGATCAACTGTTAAAACGCGATCAGCACCTGCAGAACAAATCATCTTTGCAGCCAGCTTTGCGGCTATTGGCACCCGAGCCGAGCGTATGCGGCGATCCTGCCGGGAATATCCATAATAGGGTATAACCGCCGTAATCACTGATGCCGACGACCTTCGAAACGCATCAATCATGATCAGCAATTCCATGAGATTTTCGTTCACCGGACTACAGGTCGGCTGAACGATAAAAACCTCGCGACTGCGAACGTTTTCCTCGATCTCAAAGCAGATCTCACCGTCGGAGAACCTGCCAATAGTTCCCATGCCCAACTTCATATTCAGGCTACGAGCAATACCCTCAGCCAAAGGCACATTGGCATTTCCCGCGAACACCATGGGTGTAGCGTCGGACATCAAGACTGCTCCAGGATACACAGAAGTCTTATTTTATTTGGCTGGGGCGCCAGGATTCGAACCTGGGGATGCCGGGATCAAAACCCGGTGCCTTACCGCTTGGCTACGCCCCAATAAAAAGATTAGCCGCCAACTTAGGTCAGCAACTTATGCACAGGGGATTGATTTAATCCCTTCGCGACAAAAACATTCCACTTAGAACCGAGCGCCCTGACAACCTCATGGGCTCTTTGTTCAACCTCGAATGCAGAAAACACACAAGCACCAGTACCCGTCAATCTTGCATCGCCGTAGAGTGAGAGATCCTCTAGAGCCTTTGCAACCTCGGGATAGCGACCGACCACTACCGGCAAACAGTGATTTTCCTGCCGACCGGCCATGAAGTCGGCTATTGTGATAGCTGGACTATTCCGTGTCAAATTATCTGCACTAAAAATATCACCTGTAGCCACATGGCACTTCGGCACTATAACGACAAACCAGGGTTCTGGCAGGGAAAGTGGCGTCAACCGCTCCCCAATACCCTCTGCCCAGGCGGCGTGACCCTCAATGAAAACCGGTACGTCTGCCCCCAACTTCAAGCCCAGGGCCTTTAGTTCTCTACTACTGTAACCCAAACCCCAGAGCTGATTCAGTCCCAGCAGTGTCGTTGCCGCGTCCGAGCTCCCGCCTCCCAGACCGCCCCCCATCGGCAGATTTTTTTCAACCTCCAGGGTGACCCCCCTGCTCACACCAGCGTATTCACGCAAAGCAACGGCGGCACGGATAGTCAGATCAACGGCCTCCGGCACGCCTTTCAGAGGATTCATCAACCTTATCTGACCATCGTCGCGGGGATGAAAGGTGATCCAGTCACAGTGATCGATAAACTGAAACACCGTCTGCAGCAGATGATAGCCGTCCTCCCTCCGCCCAACCACCCTCAGGGTAAGATTCAACTTTGCAGGGGCAGGCAGGCGCAGTGCTGTAGTGGTATTCATCTTTATCTAACTCTTGATATCCCAGTTATCGGCCAGAATCTTCAGCCTGACTGCAACTCCATTAACGCGAACGACCCGTAATTTACGCGGCAAATACCAGCTGCCCACTGTCTCCATCTGATCCAGAAACACTTGCCAACCGCCCTGTTCAAACCCGGTCACCACGCCATCTTCCCCGCTCATCTCTTTGTAGCTTGATGAAGGATCCGCCACCCCGAGCATCCAGTACCTCAGACTGGCCAGCGGCACGACAAAACCTAAACGCTCCCGCAACATCGCTTCCGGATTCCGTGACAGCGCGGTTTTACCGTTACCTTCATTAAGGTAGATCAGATCCTTCTGAACAATAATAGATACAGCGCCCTGACTGAATGGGCCGGAAATGCGCAACCGATCCTGATTGAGAGCGTGGTCCCAGTTCAAACTTGCTTGCCACGCCTCATCAGGCGCCTGCACGCCGATCCTGCCTTCCATTTCCCATACCGACAGATTGACTGGCGATTCAGAGGGGACGGTCGAGGCGACCTCATCGTTAACCGTCGCACACGCCGTAAAAAGCAACAGCGACAGCAGCACGCCTGCGATCCTCACTATTTTGTTATCCCTTTAAAACCTTCAGGGTATTTTTCCTTAACCCGCACCATATCATCTTGATCCGGATTTTTCCGATAACCTTCGCGCCACACCTTAACCGCCTCCGCATGTGAGCCGTTTTCCCACAGCACTTCCCCAAGATGCGCAGAAATCTCGGGATCATTGAACAGTGCATAAGCCTTACGCAGATAGATCAACGACTCGGCCCGATTCCCCTTGCGATAAAGCACCCAGCCGTAGCTGTCCATGATGGCAGGATCACCAGGCCTACGTTCCATGGCCCGCTTAATGAGGCTTTCCGCCTCCGACAGGTCACCGACCTGGTGATCGGCTAGCGAGAACCCCAACGCGTTCAGTACGGCAGGATCATCCGGCCGTTTTGCAAGAACGGCCCTGAGATCCGCCTGCATCACATCCATCTGACCCAATCGCTCCGCAAGCATGGCCCGCGAGTAGAGCAAATCCAGCTGCTCCGGTTGTTCACTGATAGCACTGTTCAGCACCTCGAAGGCTGCTGCGTACTCTTTCGATTTTTCCAGCATTTCGGCTTCAAGAACATACAACCTTAACGCCTCATCCGGAAAACTCTTACGCACTGCCGCCAGCCTAAGCCGCGCATCTGCCTGGCGACCGAGGCTTATCAAGGCCGAAGCCGCGTTCAACTGGGCATCCAACGCAAGAGGGCCCGGCTGCACGGCGTCGAAATAATGCAGAGCGCTATCGTACAGGCTCCGTCGGGCATCAATCAGCCCAAGTGAAAAGTTGACCTGATCCTGCCAACGCCGGTCGCTCATCAGTCCCATCATGGCGAAACGAGCCCGTTCCAACTGGCCCGTCTCTAACCATATCGACGCCAGGGCAAAACGCGCATCCTGATTCTCTGGTTCCTTATCTACGATACGCTGCAACTCGCGTTCAGAACCTTTAATATCGCCGGACTTGGCGAGTAGCTGGGCATAGACCAGCCGCAGCCGCTGATTGTTGGGGTCGGCTTTCAGTGCCCGTCCCAAGGTTTCCTTGGCCGCTTTCAAATCCCCCTTCTGAGCAACCAGCTGGGACTCAAGCAGACTCGCCCGACTCCACCTCGGGCGCAGGGATAGCGCCTGCCGAACCTCTGCGAGCGCAAGATCGTTTTCTCTTATATTGCTAGCTAATAAGGCTGTGGCGTAATGCAACTCCGCCACTTTGGGAAACCTGTCGCGCAGGAAACTTAACGCATGAAGCGCCTGATCGCGAGACAACTCCGAATCCATCCACTTAACCAGTTCGATCAACGTTGTCTCAAGATCGGGGTCCGGCAAACTCACCAACTGGCCAAAGGCCCGCGCCGCATCATCCAGGTGGTCTGCCTTGATCTGCAGCATCACGGTGATGCGATGGGCGGGCAAACTTTTGGGCTCCCGCGCCATCCACAACAACGCCGCTTCCAGAGCTTTGCTGGCGTCTTTCACATACAAAGCGACCTGTGTCGCTCGCTCAGCCACCCAGGCATCGGGGCTGACATGCAACACATCCATGTAGTTGCTCAGCGCCACGTCATACTGTCCCCGCTGCCCGGCGATTTCCGCCGAAAGCACGCGATAAATGACCTCGGATCGCGCATCCATCGGCTTGACGCTGGCCTGATAGTCGCTTTCGACGTATTCTCCAGCAGCAAATGGTGAAGAAATGCCCACACACCCTGTTGCCCAGAGAATCCCCACGGAGCCCCAGACCACCCATCGTTTCGGCATTATTGGCATATTGTGAAATCAGTTATTAAGAGAGCTGGCTGCACATACGGAAGCGAAACGGCAGAAGCAAGGGCCTGCCGGAAGCAAGCAAACACCCACCCACCGCGCGCACGAGAAACCTATCGTATGACCGGAAACCACAAGCGTCGTGCTAAGGTAAATTTGGCCCGAACCGTAGTTTTCCATAGAATTATATTCTGAAAGCAGCCCGTAGTGAGCCGGATGGCCATCATAACTTTAGGATTAAATCACAATACCGCCCCTGTCTCGGTCAGGGAACGCTTGGTCTTTTCTGCGGATCAGGCCATCCAGAGCCTGCGCACGTTAAGACGATTACCGGGTATCGAAGAAGCCGCCATTCTTTCGACTTGCAACCGAACCGAGTTCTATTGCGGCGCTGACGGTGGCAGCCGTGAAATTTTGATCGACTGGATCGCCAGCGAGCAAGGGATTCGGTACGAGGACTTCCAGCCCTATCTCTACACCCATCACGACTCGGAAACTATCCGCCACATGTTTCGCGTTGCGTCGGGGCTAGACTCGATGATTCTCGGAGAACCGCAGATCCTCGGTCAGATGAAGACCGCTTACCAGACGGCAACCGAGGCAGGCACTCTGGGCAAAACCCTCAGCAAACTTTTTCAGCATACCTTTGCAGCCGCCAAAAAAGTGCGGACCGATACCGCGATTGGCTCCAGCCCGGTATCGGTGGCATTTGCCGCCGTATCTCTTGCCAAGCGCATTTTTGATGATCTTCAGCAACAGACCGCCATTCTGATTGGCGCGGGTGAAACCATCGAGCTGACCGCCCGCCATCTCAGCGAGCACCGGATTGGCGAACTCATCATCGCCAACCGCACCTACGACCGGGCACATGCGCTTGCGCAGCAATTCAATGGCTTCGCGATATCGCTATCAGAACTGCCCAAACATCTGGCGCGGGCCGACATCGTCGTCTCCTCTACCGCCAGCCAGCTGCCCATACTCGGCAAAGGCAGCGTTGAAAGCGCCATCAAAGCCCGCAAGCACAAGCCCATATTCATGGTTGATCTGGCGGTGCCGCGTGACATTGAACCTGAAGTCGAGCAGCTTCGCGACGTTTACCTCTATACGGTTGACGACCTGCGTAACACGGTCGAGGAAAACCTTCGGTCAAGGCAACAGGCCGCCAAGCAAGCCGAGGAAATCATCGACATCGAAGTCACTCATTTTCTGGACTGGCTGAGGGCACAAGGCGCGACCAGCACGATCCGCGACCTTCGCAGCCACGTCCAACTCATCCGCGACGAGGCGATGGAAAAGGCCCGTCTCAGCCTCCGCGCCGGCCGTCCTCCCGAGGAAGCACTTGAACTCTTCGCCAACCTTCTCTGCAATAAACTGACCCACATCCCCAGCACTCAACTCAAGAATGCAGGCATTTATGAGCGACACGACCTGATCGCTGCCGCCCGGGAATTATTTCAACTCAAGGACCCCACCTGAATACGTGAAACCCTCAATCCGCCAAAAACTCGACCACCTTTCCGAGCGTTTTGAAGAAATCACGGCCCTGCTCGCAGAAGCCGATACCCAAAGCGACCAGGACCGTTTCCGGGCACTGAGCCGTGAATATGCTCAACTCAACCCGCTGGTGAGTGTATTCCGCAGCTATCTCGAAACCCTAGAGGCCACTGAATTCGCCACCAGCCTGATGCAAGACAGTGATCCCGAAGTGCGCGCACTGGCCAAGGACGAGCTGATTGAAGCCGAGGCTCGCGAGACAACACTGGAGCAGGCGTTGCAAGTCCTTCTGCTGCCGCGCGACCCCAATGATGAGCGCAACATTTTCCTTGAAATCCGGGCTGGCACGGGCGGCGCGGAAGCCGCTCTGTTTGCCGGTGATCTCTACCGAATGTACGCTCGCCATGCTGAACAAAAGGGGTGGAAGTCCGAAATCATGAGTGAGAGCGAAGGCGAAATGGGTGGTTACAAGGAAATCATCGTTCGCATCAGCGGCAAAGATGTCTACTCGCAGCTCAAATTCGAGTCCGGCGCCCATCGCGTCCAGCGGGTTCCAGAAACCGAGGCCCAAGGCCGCATTCACACGTCGGCCTGCACCGTCGCCATTCTGCCTGAAGTGGAAGACGTCGAATTCGACATCAATCCCGCCGACCTCCGTATCGATACCTATCGCGCCTCCGGTGCCGGCGGCCAGCATGTCAACAAGACCGAATCTGCCATTCGCATCACCCACATCCCTACCGGCGTTGTGGTTGAATGTCAGGATGAACGCTCTCAGCATAAAAACCGCGCACGCGCCATGTCGTTGCTGCAATCCCGTATTCTCTCTGCCGAACAGGACAAGCAATCGGCCGAGATCGCTGCCTCCCGCAAACTGCAGGTCGGCAGTGGCGATCGCTCCGAACGGATCCGGACCTACAACTTTCCCCAAGGTCGACTCACCGATCACCGCATCAACCTGACCCTCTACAAGCTGGAAGCGATCATGGAGGGCGAACTGGACCCCGTGATAGAGCCACTTATCAGCGAACATCAGGCCGAACTGCTGGCGCAACTGGCGGAAGACTGAGCGTGGCACCTTTCCGCCTGAGCGAAGCTCTGGCCTACGGTAAGTGCCGGCTGATCGACTCAAGCGAGACCCCTGGCCTGGATGCTGAAGTCCTCCTGATGTTCGTACTGCGGCGGGATCGGGCTTACCTCCGCACCTGGCCCGAGCGGCGGCTGGATGACGACCAGGCGGAAGCCTTTTGCACGCTGATTGACCACCGCGCCGGGGGCGAACCCATTGCCTACCTCACCGGGCAGCGGGAATTCTGGTCGCGCACCTTCCATGTGGGGCCGGGCGTCCTGATTCCCCGTCCCGACACCGAGCTATTGGTCGAGCTCGCCCTTGCCGCTATCCCGCCCGATCGTGAGACCGACATTCTCGAACTCGGCACTGGCAGTGGCATCATCGCCATCACCCTCGCCGCCGAGCGGCCGCAGGCCCGGATACTGGCGACCGACCTCAGCCCGTCAGCGCTGGTTACCGCCAGTGACAATGCCAGCCGACTGGGCTGCAGCAACCTCCGCTTTGCTCACGGCAACTGGTTTGCGGCCATTGGCGGGCAGAATCGGTTTGACCTGGTCGTTAGCAATCCGCCCTATATTGCCGAGCAAGACCCTCACCTGAGGCAGGGTGATCTGCGCTTTGAACCTGCCATGGCGCTCAGCTCCGGCCCCGAAGGGCTCGACGCCCTGCGCCAAATCGCAGAAGGTGCCCGCGCCCACCTCAAGCCTGGCGCCCATCTGATGCTGGAGCATGGCTACGATCAGGCACAACCGCTGGGCAGGATTCTGGATACGCTCGGCTATCGCGACATCGCCCACCATCACGATCTGCAGGGACACCTGCGAGCGACCGTGGCAAGATATGGCCACCGTCCATCACCCGATACAGGCCCTTCCCCATGACACAGCCCGCCATCCATCTGCCCCGATCGCTGGTCAACCAGCTGCTGCATTTTGCTCAGCTGAGTCCGGACCAGGTCGCCTGCGGCCTCGTTTCGGCCCGGGACGGAGCCGCAATACGCTGCTATCCGCTCGGCAATCGGGCAGCCTCGGATCTGGCCCTGCTCAATCCTGAGGAATGCACAGAGGCTTTACAGCTCATGCAGAGCCGTGGCGAACAGCTGTTAGCGGTGCTGTATTCACACCCCACCCGCCCTGCAGAACCCGACGCCCTTGAAATAAACGACCCGACCTATCCCGACATGCCAAGATTCATCATCTCGCTGAATACCAGGGGCGTCCTCGAACTGCGGGCATTTCACTGCGGCCAGAGTGGGTCGGCGGCAGAAATTGAACTGTTATTGACCGAAGAGCCTGCGTTGCAGCCTCAGCACTGAGGCAATGGCAGACGGTTCAGTCGTCTGGCGCCGAATCCGATGAGCTGTCGTTGGCGGTGTCATCGCGCTGATAGGCAGGATCCGTGACTTCAATATTGAACCGGTAGCCTCCCTTGTAACTCATGGCGAAGGCCTTAAGGCCATGTAGCACACCCCCCGCAACATCCATACGACGGCCATCGGTCCAGATAACCTTGGTCACCTCGTCATTCTCGATCACCACTGGCAGGGTGTAGGTTCGCCCGTCGGTGCTGACCCGTGCGGTGTAGGTTCCAATATCAGCCTTAGCGCTCATAGAGGGCAGTAGTATCGCTGCCATCAACACCGCCAATAATCCCTGTTTCATTTTTTGCCTGTCGTTTAGCGCTCGGCATGCCAGTGCCACTGCCGAATCGCCCATTTAGTCAGTTCCAATACAGGAATGATACTGGCCGCTGCCAGCAGGATGCGCAGGGCATCCCTAGAGGAAAGTGCCGCCAGCCCGAACAGCGCAGTCAACCACGGCAAGGTCAGCAGAGCCAGCAACAGCGCCAGTTCCCAGACAATCGCCAGGTTCAGCCAGCGATTTTTGAATGGTCGATAGAACACACTGCGGAAGTCAGAGCGGAAATTGTAGGCCTTGATCAACTCGATGGCGACCAGCGTTGCAAAACTCATCGTCATCGCCTCAGCCAAAGGTCGCTGTTCGAGCAAGGCATATCTGAACATGGCCAGGTTCACCAGCGCCGACCAGACCCCCCCTATCATCATCAGAAAAACGACTGCCGGGGTGAATATGCCCCGACGCGGATCGCGCGGCGACTGCCGCATCAATCCTTCATCCGGCGGATCAACAGCCAGTGCCAG
>JBILXN010000222.1:0-3493 GCA_044378425.1 Methylococcaceae bacterium | reverse complement strand
CACCACGGTTCTGCCCTTGGTGACGATATTGCTGAATTCCCAACCGACTCTGACAGCCTGTTTGATCGCAGTCTTGGTGGTGGAAACAGAGGGCTTGAGCCAGGTTTTGCCCGGTTCAAAAGGATTCACAACCGGGGGGGTCACGGTACCGCCACCACCGGCGTTGCCGCCGCCGGTATTGCCACCACCGCCCGTGTTGCCACCGGCATCACAAATGGTCGTGGTTCCGGTGCCGCTGTAACTCAGCTTGCCATCAGACAGCGTCCAGCTACCAAGCTTGGTCGCCATTCCGCCAGCGTCCTGGCCAGTCGAATTCCGCACAACGTAGAAATCTACCGGCTGGCCACTGCTACCCTCGGTGCTGCCGCTGACAGAAGAACCCATGGTAGCGCCCCAGGCGCCACTGTTGTAAAACCCCTGATCCTGATTTGTGAACAGGGCGGAGCCATTAGCAGCGGCCTGACCCTCGGCATTGGTAAAGGCCACGGGCGCATTGAGCAAACCGATGTAGCCCTGAATTTTCTGAACCGCATTGTCGATATCGCGCCATTTGGTACCAAAGGTACCCTGTGCCGAACCGGTAGCCACATAGCCCCATTCAGTAATATTGCTGCTATCAGCCAACAGCGGAATGACGCCCGCAATGTTGTACTTCAGGCCCGCTGCATTTTTGATGGGGGCGAAGTTGGGGTCAGCAGAGAAGTCGCCCGCAACGCAACCTTTACCTGCAATGAAGTCGTTGACACTGATACCCAGGTCCTTGTAGAAGGATTTGTTGCTGACTGCATCATAGACCGAGATGAACAGTTCGCTGGGTGCGCTGTATTTGCCATCATTGACCAGCGCAGCCGCCTGATGGCTGGCCACCAGGAGGGCAGCCGTTAAAAGTACGTTCGATTTTTTCATGACTTAATCCTAGGCTCTCGTTGACAGTGGTTGAGTTGGTTGTCGTTGGCGTTGCCACGTGCATCACGCATGCGGCACACCAGCCCCATTGATCACGGTGCTAGCCTAAATCCGGTTTGTTACAGACAGCGCATCCGATTATTACGGTTGCGTTAAGGCAAGATGACGCAGCCCCAGAAGCCCCCTCAACCCCTTATCCTCTCTACTTTCTTGCAGAACCTTACAGATTGACGCGGCGACCCTTTTCGCTGACAAAAATGTTGCGACGGGGCCGGTGTGCACCACCCTCATGTCACCCAAAGTGAACGGATATCCGTTTTTTCACCCCCGTGTCACCCTGCCGTAACATAAAAGCCGTAAATTCATCACATCTGAACTTTTGATGGAGTACGCGATGGTTACCGTCCTGGTTGTCGAAGACGACAAGGCTATCCTGGACATGCTCAGGGAAATCCTGGAGCAGACGAATATTGTGGTGCTGACGGCGAACGATACCCTTCAGGCCAACTCGCTGATGGCGCAGAGTACGCCTGACCTGATCATCCTCGACTGGATGCTGCCGGGCATGAGTGGGGCCGAATGGGCTCGGCGTTTGCGCAGTAATGAGGAACACAGCCAGATCCCCATCATCATGCTCACCGCACGCGGTGATGAAGATGACAAGGTGAAGGCACTGGATCTCGGCGTGGACGATTACGTCACCAAGCCTTTTTCACCGAGGGAGTTGATTGCCAGAATCAAAACCATTCTGCGGCGCAGGATTAACGTGCCCACGACCGGCCGTGTTTCAGCAGGCGGAATAGAACTGGTACTGGATGAGCATCGGGTTTATATCGGCACCCAACATGTGACCCTCAGCCCCATGGAATACCGGCTGCTGGAGTTTTTCATGTCCCACCCGGAAAAGGTCTACAGCCGCAGCCAACTGCTGGATCAGGTCTGGGGACGCAGCGTGTTTATCGAAGAGCGGACGGTGGACGTCCATATCCGTCGGCTGCGTAAAATTCTGGAAGCGCATGGCCGCGGCGAATTGATTCAGACCGTGCGCGGGTTCGGCTATCGCTTTTCCGAACGCTACTAAAGCGTCGCGAGGCCCGGCACGACCGGCGTGCCGGGAGCCTACCCCGCTAAAGGCTTCCGGCTTAACCTTAAGTTCAGTTTGCCCAAGGATCATCTTCCATCGGCATGTCGTCATCCCAGATCGGGCATTCATCGCCGCCAAATTCGGTGAGATCGTCACCGCCGTATAGTTCACACATGGCTTTCTCCTGAAAGTGTCGTTGGTCTGGTTTGCGCGCCCGCTTCGGGACAGGCCTTCAGTGTGACCAACGACCATTACAGGATCATGTCGGCCGGATAACCGCCCGGTAAAACCATGGCATGACAGCGCCCCCGGCGCCGCGTTAACCTTGCCCCCATAAAAGGTTTATACTGTTTAGGCTTAATTTATCAACAGTGGAGACCCTTCAATGAATGGCACAGTGAAAACACCCAAACAACCCCGTAAACCTAAAGTGATAACCGTGGTTGAGGCGGTGGTTACCGAACAGTGCTCAATTCCCACCGATACCCTCGCGTCGGTCTCAGCACCTGAAACCCTTTCAATCACAGCAAAACAGGCAAAGCCGCGCGCCAAACAGACTGGCGACACCGGTAAACCAGCGGAAAGAATCAAAAAGCCAAAACTGATACGGGACAGTTTCAAGATACCGCTACAGGAATATGAAATGATCGGCACCCTGAAAGCGCGCTGCCTGACCAACGACCTGAGCGTGAAAAAAAGCGAGCTGGTTCGCGCGGGTTTGCTGGCGCTGCAGAACCTGAATGACAGGGATTTGATCGAGTTGATCGGAAAACTCGAGAAGATCAAGACGGGGCGTCCCGCCAAGTAGAGATACTGTCGGCCGACCCTCTGAGAATCATGGGTCGGCCGGTATGCGGATCAGCTGGTTGGCGTGGGTTCGCTGGTAGCGCTTGCCAGTTCAGGCGGTATTCGCCGGGTCTGGGAGATAATTTCCAGCCGGCCTTCCATCAAACCCTGAATAAAACTCGCCCACGGCATGGATGTCATTTCTTCAAACTCACTGACCCATCCATCCTTTGACTGTTTAAGTTCAACCACCCCAGCCGCCTCATCCAGACCCACGATCTGGAATTTCGCACGCGTGAGATAATCCTTACCTTGGTGTTTATTCATCACTACCCCTTCGACAACGGGGAGTTATCAGGGCAACCTGATAAGACTCCATCAATACCCAATCCAACCGCTCTCAGATACGCGATATGGCGACTATCACTCAAGGCCATGGGCCATTCAGCTGCACCTTTTCATTACCTTGTAGCCTGATCTTTTTGATAATCACCCCATCTTCTTCGTCAATATCTTCAGACGCGAAGCCAAACTTGTAAATCTCCTCATCCTTACCCAGCCAGCGCACCTTGGCCAGCACGAAGAAATCACCATTGGCTACATTGCTGAAGGAAAACTGACCGTTTTCATCGCACTGGGTTTTGCGTGTCTGCGCCACGAAGGCATCATAACCGACATACGATTTGTTGCTGCCCCGCTTGGTTAGACGGTAGGCCA
>JBILXN010000221.1:0-3494 GCA_044378425.1 Methylococcaceae bacterium | reverse complement strand
AGAATCTGGTTATCGAACGTCGTGCCGTATTTGGCATATTCGCGGCCATCAATGCCGATATTGGCCCGCACGCTGTAGCTGTCTTGAATGGTCTTCCACCAGCCCCGGAAGGCCGGAATGACCGCTTGGCCCATGATGGCCCCGCCCGCCATTCGGTGCGGCGCTTAGCCTACAGTATCGCATTGTCCTGCGCGCAACTCAGCCGGACGGATTACCGTCGACCCAGGCCGCCCACATTCGGCTATGATTGAACCCAACGCCAGAACCGCAAACCCTTTGGCCCTAGAACCCTGCCCCCTCCCGGCCTCACGCAACAACCGCAAGCCCACCTCACCACGCAACACCCGATGGACTACATCAAAATTCGCGGCGCGCGCACGCATAACCTGAAAAATATCGACATCGACCTGCCGCGCGATACGCTGATCGTCATTACCGGGCTGTCCGGCTCGGGCAAGTCATCCCTGGCCTTTGACACCCTCTATGCCGAGGGGCAACGGCGTTATGTCGAATCACTTTCCGCCTATGCCCGCCAATTTCTGTCGGTGATGGAAAAGCCCGACATCGACCACATCGAGGGTCTGTCGCCCGCCATTGCCATAGAACAGAAATCAACCTCGCACAACCCGCGTTCGACCGTCGGCACCATCACCGAGATCTACGATTACCTGAGGCTACTCTATGCCCGGGCCGGCACGCCACGCTGCCCGGAACATGGCGTCTCGCTGGAGGCGCAGACCATTAGCCAGATGGTCGATCAGATGATGACCCAACCCGCGGATAGCCGCTGGATGTTGCTGGCGCCGGTCATCAACCAACGCAAGGGTGAGCATGTTCAGGTGCTGGATGATCTGCGTAATCAGGGTTTCATCCGTGCCCGCATCAACGGTGAAGTTTATGAACTGGACGACCCACCCAAGCTGGATCTACGAAAAAAACACACCATTGAAGTCGTCGTAGATCGCTTCAAAATCAGGCCCGATCTCGCGGTGCGGCTGGCCGAGTCTTTCGAAACCGCGCTCAAAATGGCCGATGGCATCGCCCTGGTAGTGGCAATGGACCCGATGAATACCGAGATGGTGTTCTCCGACAAATACGCCTGCTCCCACTGCGGCTATTCACTGAGCGAGCTGGAGCCCCGCATTTTTTCCTTCAACAACCCCAAGGGGGCCTGCCCTGGTTGCGACGGGCTGGGCGTCAAACAGTATTTCGACCCGCAGCTGGTGGTGCATAGTCCTCAGCTCAGTCTGGCCGAGGGCGCGGTGCGTCACTGGGACCGGCGCAATGCCTATTATTTTCAAATCATCCAGTCTCTGGCCGAGCACTACGGTTTCGACCCGGAGCAACCCTTTGAATCACTCACCGAATCCACCCGCCAGGCCATACTCTACGGCAGCGGTCGCGAAACCATTGCCTTCACCTCGCTCAGCGCGCGTGGCACGCCGGTCGTCCAACGCCACACGTTCGAGGGCGTCATTCCCAGCATGGAGCGACGCTATCGCGAAACCGATTCAATGGCCGTACGCGAAGACCTCGCCAAATATCAGGCCAACCAGCCCTGCCCGGTCTGTGAAGGGGCGCGGCTCAACCTCGCCGCCCGCAACGTTTTCGTCGCCGACCAGCCCCTGCCCGCCCTGACATCGCTGCCCATTCGCCGCGCAGTGGCTTTTTTTGAGGATCTGAACCTGCCCGGTCGCAAGGGCGAAGTGGCGAGCAAAATCGTCAAGGAGATTTCGGAACGGCTGAACTTTCTGGTCAATGTCGGACTTGACTACCTGACCCTCGACCGCAGCGCCGACACCCTGTCGGGTGGCGAAGCCCAACGCATCCGGCTGGCCAGTCAGGTCGGGGCCGGACTGGTCGGGGTCATGTATGTGCTGGATGAGCCCTCCATTGGTCTGCATCAGCGTGACAACCAGCGCCTGCTTGACACACTGTTGCGGCTCCGCGATCTGGGCAATACCGTCATTGTGGTCGAGCATGATGAAGACGCCATCCGCCAGGCCGACCATGTGGTCGACATCGGACCCGGCGCCGGCATCCATGGCGGTCAGGTGGTTGCCGAAGGCACACCGGCAGAGGTGATGGCGCATCCCGCCTCGCTGACCGGTCAATACCTGGCCGGCACGCTGGCGATCGAAATACCAGAAGAACGCTGGCCGGTTGAGCCAGAGCGGATGCTGACACTCAAAGGCGCCAGCGGTAACAATCTCAAGACTGTCGATGCCAGCTTTCCGGTCGGCCTGCTGACCTGTGTCACCGGCGTATCAGGCTCCGGCAAGTCCACCCTCATCAACGATACCCTGTTCCGTTATGCCGCACGGGGGCTGAATGGCGCCACGACCGCGCCTGCGCCCTGCGCCGGTATTGAAGGACTGGAGCAATTCGACAAGGTCGTCGATATCGACCAAAGCCCGATCGGTCGGACGCCCCGCTCCAACCCGGCGACCTACACCCAGGTTTTCACGCCGATCCGCGACCTGTTCGCGGCCACACCGGAAGCCCGCTCACGCGGCTATTCACCCGGCCGCTTCAGCTTCAACGTGCGGGGTGGCCGCTGCGAAGCCTGCGCCGGAGATGGCGTGATCAAGGTGGAAATGCACTTTCTGCCCGATATCTTCGTGCACTGTGATATCTGCAAGGGCAAGCGCTACAACCGGGAAACCCTGGACATTCGCTACAAGGGCAAGACCATCAACGACGTGCTGAACATGACGGTGGAGGATGCCGCCGCTTTTTTCGCCGCCATTCCGACGGTTTCACGCAAGCTTGATACCCTGATGGAAGTCGGCCTGGGCTACATCACGCTGGGACAAAATGCGGTCACCCTGTCGGGTGGCGAGGCCCAGCGAGTGAAACTGGCGCGGGAGTTATCGAAGCGGGATACCGGCAAGACGCTCTACATCCTTGACGAACCCACCACCGGCCTGCACGTCCATGACATCCGCCAATTGCTGGGGGTACTCCATCAGCTGCGCGATAATGGCAACACCGTGGTGGTCATCGAGCACAATCTCGACGTCATCAAGACTGCCGACTGGATTGTTGACCTGGGACCCGAGGGCGGCGAGGGCGGCGGTCGCATCATTGCCGAAGGGACACCGGAGGCCATCGCCGCCAACCCCGCGTCCCACACCGGCCACTTCCTGAAATCGGTGCTCGCCAGACAGCAGGCGTGAAACCGGCTGCCGATTACTGTCCGGCAGCGGGTGGTGGCGCCAGCTCGAAAATCACGATTTCGGCATCACCCCCGCCGATACTGGATACCGTCATGGCCGCGCCGGTTTCCCAAAAGACATCACCCGGGCCATAAATCTGGGTTTTACCGGCATCCTCAACCCGTAGCCTGCCCTTCAGCACGTAACGGGGACCCGGACCATCGTGGGTATGGAGCGGCGTCGTGTAGCCGGAGGGAAACTGGACCCGGATCACCCGGGTTTCAACGCTGTTGGCAGACAACGGCACCACCTTTTTCAGCAGCATTTGCCGGGCCG
>JBILXN010000060.1:0-12177 GCA_044378425.1 Methylococcaceae bacterium | reverse complement strand
AGCAGGCGGGTTTGGGCCGGATGGACGATCAGGATCGAATCCGGATTTTCAAAGGTTGTGGCATTCGTTCCGGCGGGGGTTTCAACCGACCATGGATGCGACTGACCGCCGCCCTCAAGGCCTCGTCTATTTCGGCGGTTCCACTGGAGTTGGCCAGTTCTACCTTGCTGATATCACCATTGGGACTGATCCAGATGTGCAGTACCGCCGTGTATTTGCTATTTCTCGCCTTGTCCTTCAGGTTCTGATGCAGTTCATCCGTCAATTCGCGCTGAACGTGCTGACCATAAAAAATCAGCGCATTACCACCACCCCCGCCGATAAGGCCCGAACCACCCTTTTTACCGACCAGGCCAAAACCGTCAGCACCGGCACTCCCGTCGGAATCCACCCCAAGATCCTCGCCTGGCGGTGGCTCGGCTGCCTGCGGCTCAGGTGGCTCGGGTTCAGGCTCCGGCTGCTCAATTTTTTCCTCCTTCACCTCGGGAGGCTTCATCTCCGGAGGAGGTGGGGGTGGTGGGGGGGGGGGGGGGGCCTGAATAACAGCAATCTGTTGAATCTGTTTTTTCCCCTGCACCGGTTTTTCAAAGGCGTCCCTGAACACGAACGCCACGATAGCGACGAGCAGGACAACCAGAACCCCGATGGCAACCGGGATATGTTTTTTGTGGCGTAACAGTAAATCTTTCATGACATGTATGATCCGGCCGGTCGCCGCTGACAGAGCAGCAGAACCGAAGGCGCGTTCCTACTTGACCAGCTTTTGGGTCACCAGACCCAGTTGGCTGATTTCCAGCCGGGTGACCACGTCCAGCACCTCGACAACTTTCTGGTACTGGATACTGGCATCAGCCTTGATGACAACCGGCAGATCAGGCACTGCGGCCTTGTACTGGGCCAGCCGGGTTTCCAGTTCCTGGATAGTGACCGGGTAGGTATCCAGATAGAGAGTGCCGTCCTGGGTAATTGAAATGGCCTTGGTCTTGGGCTTGGCCAGACTGGGCGTATTGCTGGCCTTGGGTAGATTGACATTGATGCCCTGCACCGTCGCGGTCGTCATAATGATGAAGATCAGCAACAGAACGTAGGCGACATCCAGCATCGGGGTGATGTTGATGTCATCGTAGGGTTTCTCTTCTGATTCAACTTTCATGACTCATTCGCCTCCCGTGCCCGATCCGCTGCCCGCTCAACCAGCATGGCGAGAAATTCATCGCTGAAAACCCGCATGTCGGCGACTACATCCTTGATCTGAACCAACAAATAGTTGTAGGCAAACAACGCGGGAATCGCGACCGCCAGGCCTGCTACGGTTGCCAGTAGTGCAGCTGCAATACCCGGCGCAATAGAGTTGATATTGACGTCGCCCGAGGCGGCAATCACCGCGAAGGTGATCATGACGCCGACCACGGTGCCGAGCAGACCGAGGAACGGACCCCCTGCAATAGCGATGGTCAGCAGTACCATCTTGTCATTGAGGCGCTGGCTTTCACGCACCAGAATGGAATCCAGCATGACCCTGATGACACTGAGCGCCTCGGCTGACAGGGGTTTTTGGCCGAGATCGCCCACCCGTTTCTTCATCTCCCGTATGCCGGTCTGGTAGATGTGATACAGCGGGGAACTCTGAAAGTGATCGTGGCTACCGGAGATGGCTGCGACAAACGGGGAATCGGCCAGAACTTTATCTTCTTCTGACTCCTCCCGATTCAGGATGCTGATATCGTCGGAGGGTGACAGGCTCTCGTAAGCCTGCATGAAGGCTTTGTTATCCTTGCGAACCTGCCTCAGAACGACGACCTTGACCACCATGACGATCATCGCCACCACAAACATGATGCCGGTCAGGGCGATAACCACCCAGCCATCGATGGTGACACTCTGAACGATGACACCGAACGAGCTGCTGCCGCCAGAATCCTTGCCCTCATCCTGCCCCATTCCTACTACCGTGAAGTCGGGACTCTGGCTGCGAGCACTGAATTTGATCCAGTCCACATGGCGGGCCTTATTGGAAATCTGAACCTCGTCCAGTAATCCGGTCAGAAATCCGCCCATGGTGCTACCACCCAACGTGACTGTTGGGCTCATGGCGATAGCCGTGACCGCTACTGTCGAGGTGTTGTTGCCGTCCAGGAACAGTTCCAGTTTGTCGGCGCGCAAAATGACGGCGACATGACGCCACTTGCCCATCTCCTGCAGAGGGGCCGGTGGGGTCTCGACTACGGTGCCGGCCACATCATAGCGGGCCACCAGCGCATCATTGCGGAGTATCAACTCCAGCGAACTACCGGCATCAGAGGCCCGGAACACATAGGCGTCAGTCTGTGGTTGGTCCACTTTCACCCAGGCAGAAAATGACCAGCCATTCTCCGGCTTGAGGTCCAGCGAAGGCGCCGGCTTTATGTTGATCGTGCCACTACCTGCCAGTTTGGCGGCACTGCCGATCCAGCCACCCGCTTCGGGCTGGGCGGTGGAACTGACCGCGTGATTGCCATAGGCCGTCGCATCCTGCGGGCTGGGGTTTTTATCGTCAAAGTGGTAGACGACGGCAAAGTTGTCGTCAAAGACACCGACGCCATTGTCCGGTGCCGGCGCATCCTCATTGCCGTAGTACAGGTGCAGGGTATCGGACGCCGCCCCGCCCTGCACCTTGGGGGCCTTCACCCATACCAGCGCCATCTCGTTGATTGCATCGAATTTTTCGATCTGGAATTTCAATGGCGTCTTGTCATCTGCCATGAAACGCATATCCTTGCCGCCTTCCGCCATTTCGCTGAAGTAGCTGAAATTACCCGGATGCAGTCGCACCAGCACCGGAAAGTCGGTCAAAACCTCCTTGATATCAGCGCCGGTAATACTGGCATCAAGCGTAATCTGCTTGCGTGATGTCCAGTCATCATTCCACCAGGCTGACGCCATCCCTGGCGCAGCAATCAAACCTAAAAGCAGACAAATTCCACGGTAATTCATGGTTGGCATTGGCATCCGGTCATTAAGTGATGTGAATTATGTGGCTTATTTGTTACCAGCAAATGACCTGTTGTTTACAGTCACAAGACAGACCGAACAAGACTGCTCAACGGGGACAGGCGGCAGGCAGGGACTGCCGGTTGAACCTGCATCGGGGCAAGACTCATCCCCCAGGCATCAGGCAAAAAAAACGGCGCCCGATGATCGGGTGCCGTTAGAGCAGGACACATGACGCTTAGCCGCTTCGGCGGCGTGCCTGGATCAGGCGTCAGACACAGCCTGGCTTGCCATCGCGCACATCGGCCACACCACATTCACCAAAGCCGAGGATGTCCACCGCCAGCGGATTCAGCTTGTTCTGGGCCAGATTGTCCTTTTCCTTGGCCTGATTGGTAGCGTTGTTGGTATTGTCTTGCGCAGTCTGGGTTGCGGTATTGGTGGCTGCACTAGCCGCTGCGCTGGCCCCGGCGGAAACCGGCACCGCCACCGGCGCCGCGGGTACGCCGGTTGAAGTACCGCTCACGCTAATGTTGCCGGCCCCTACTACGGCCGTTGCAGCAATCGTCACGTTGGAACCCCCAATGCCGGCCTCACCTGCATCGACAATCCCCTTGGGGGCGGCGAGGTAGACGTCACCGGCGCGAGTGCCCGCACTGGATGCCGTGCGGATACCGCTACCCGAAACAGCCGGTGGGAATTCAACCTTGAGATTGCCCTGGGCATCGAAACTGACCAGGGGCGGGGGAACGGCGATGGCCGCTTTGGCGCCCTGCCCTGCATCAATATTGCCGTTCGAAGACCAGAGCGTGATATTTCCCCCGCCAAGGGAGAATACCCTCGACTGATTCACCATGAAGTTACCGTTGATCACACTGTTTATGTCGCCGTCACGCTGGGCCACGATGCCGAGATCACTGGCATCCTTTGAGCCGGCAAAGGCTGAGGCAAGTCCGGCATTCACGTAGCCACCGGGCACCAGCATATTGATGTCCCCGCCACCCAGGGTCTGGATCTTGCTGAAGAACAGCTTGAGATCACCTGCATAGTTGGAGGCCTTGCTGCCCGCACCGGGGAACAGTGTGTCGATGGCCTGGTAACCCCCGTCATAATCCGCCAGCCGGCCACTTTTTGCGGCCTTGGTTGACGCCATGCGTATTTCATCGAATAACAGCCCGAGCTGGAAGCCGCGTCGCTGGGTTGCCGGCAAGGCCTGATAAGCCGCGACCGCCCCCTCAAGATCCAGCGCTGCATCACCCGTGAGGGTTCTCATATAAGAGATCAGCGAAGGGCCGTATTTCTGAACCTTGGGGTCGGTGCTGCCGGCCGTCGGGCTGACCTCGTTGGCCGCGAGACTGCCAGTAGAGGTATCAGCTCCTGGATTTTGGGTCTTTCCATACTGATCGGAGAACGGATCATACTTTCTGGCAAAGGCATCAAACTGTGGCTCCTGCTTGCCAAGCCCCGGCATTACCGTAATCGACGCGCCATCCGCTGCCAGCGCGCTGTTGCCGGTATTACCCGTCGTGTAGATGCCTTCCGATGCCCCCAAATCGACAGTGCGACCCGCAGTGACCCAGAGCTGACCCGGGCCTGCAAGGCTGACCTGACGCGTGACATTGATCAGGTTGCCCTGAATGTTTCTGGGCGAACTGAATGCAATATCACGCCCCGCCGACAGACTGGACAGGCTGTAACTGGGATGCTGTATCTGGAAACTCACGTCTTTCAGATCATTGCCTGCCATGACGTTGACCGACTTGGCGAGCGAAAACAGCAAGGGGTCCGTCGCCTTGATGTCGCCGTTAGCGTACACCTCGGCGGGGTTGGGATCATTCCTGTGAACAGGCGTTTTGGCGTGAATCAGGTTGGCATCGCCTGAAGGCTGCAACCGCAACGAGGCATCATCCCAGGTAGTGGCAGGATTGATGACGCCGGGTAACAGCACGGGGTCTGCGTCGGACTGGGTGACGTTCACGCCGTTATCGAACGACCCGCTGCCAATGTTGCCGCCCGCCCTGAAACTCATGGCCGCAGTAGCAGAGGGATAGGTCGTCAATGAACGATCCAGCCTAATGTCACCCTGCAGTGCAGCCACCGTTAGCGAAGCCGGGTAGACCGTCAGCGCATCCTGGGACACGCCCGGGAACCTGATCTGATTATTACGTGCCCGCAGCGCATTGACGGCATCAATCATTCCGCCGGTATTATTCTGCAGTTCGATAGTCCCCGAGAGTGCCTCCAGATTCAGTCCGCTGTCAGCCGTATAGGTGAAGAAATAATTACGACTCCGACTATTATTGATGACCGTTGGATTGATGGCTGCTCCGAGCTGGATGCCATCGCCCGCCTTCAGACTGAAACGGGAATCACCGAGCGCGAGAACCGGGCCATTATCCGTCTCTGCAGATCCCGCCCTGAGTGAACCACCGGCGCTGATCTCGGCTTCACCCTTGCCGTTATAGAAAGTGCCGCCTACCACATCGCTACCGGCGGTAACGGCCAGCCGGCCGCCGCCGGCCACATTGACAACGTTCGTGTTGAAATTAAAGTTGGCAGCATCATTCGGATCGGCCACCTCACCGACCTGCTTGCCGGTCGTCGCAATGATGACCGAAAGATCGTTAACGTCACGTGCCGCATTCACCCTGACATTGCCGCCGCCCAGAGCACCGATGTTCTGATGGAATCCGGCGGGCGTGCTGGTCCCGCTGGCGACCCCACCGACCGCCACGGCCCAGGCCGTCGGCGTCTGTCCGGTGTGATTGCCGCTGGGGATCCAGTTGCCGGTGCGCACCAGCCAGCCATCGAAAAACTGACCGGTTTTGGCGCCGTTCACGTCGCGACCCGCGCTGATGCTGATGTCGCCGCCGTTAATGGGATACTCACCATAGAACCTGCTGGCGACGAATCCGGGCTTGAAGCTGCCGTAACGCTGACTGTCGGTCGTCTGACCTGCGGTGTAAATAGCTGCGGCCGAGTTGCCGAGCATCACGTCCTGGCCTGCCGATACAGCAATGTCACCGGTACCCGTCCGCACCATCCTGTCGGCGCCGACATCCAGATTGCGGCCCGCCGCCAGATTAAAACTCCAGGACGCATCCGCCTGTAATTTGTCCTTGATCGCGGCATACTGACCCTTTCCGAGATCGATACCCTGGGTCTCATCCCTGAACCCATCGCTGAGGTTGCCACCGATGGAGAGATCTCTTGCCGCACTTAAGGTCAGTACGCCGGTGCGACCGCCATAGCGCCAGTCCACCAGATCCCAGCCGGTGCTATCCAGCGTGAGATCGCCACTGCTTTTGATGGCAAGCCCTGCCCGCAAGCCGCCTGGTAAACCCAGACGACTTTCGATAGCACCGGCGTTGGCCATGTAGGCATCGGTATCCGCTTTCCAGTTGGTGATGTTGGCCGCGGTGATGGTGCCACTTTTGGTGTAACTCCGTACCGCCTCAACAGTGGTGGTGGCTCCGCTGACCACCGCCGGCAGATCACCACTGACCGCCACATCCTGCCCGACCCGATCAGCACGCAGCGCCACTTCACCATTGCTGCTGCCGTCGTTGGCGCGCACATCAATGCGGGCGCCTGCCGCCAGGTCAATGCCACCGAGGTTATTGGTGTTACTGTCGACACCATCCAGCGTGACGCTGCCACCTGCGGCTGCTGTACCCTCCGCCTGTATCAAGGCGGTTGATCCCAGTGCCAGCGTGTCTGCTGCCTTCAGTCGGACATCGGCATCCGCACCCTTCGCGGTAATCGCACCCTCAATCCTGATGCCGCCGTTTTCGGCCGCAATCGCGACCTGCTGTGCAGCCAGCGTGTCGCCGGAAGCCAGATACCAGTCGCCCGATCGCGCGGTCAGATCAATCTGCCGACTGAATCCGGCAGGGGTCAGTTTCCTGGCCAGCGTGGCGAGACTGTCGCCGCTATTGGCCGAGCCTACATCCAGCACAAAACGGCCACCCTGCTGGCTGCCAGTGGCATCAACACTACCCGCATAATTGAAGGCACCGCGCGGTACCGTCACGCCGAGGCTGCCGGCCTGAATGCCGGACAGTTTGAGACTGGCCCCCTGACTGAGATTTACATTACCTGCCAGAGCCGACAGGTCTATTGTCCCGCCGGCCGTCGCGGTCACGCTGTTACCTATGCTGACCGAACGGCCGGACACATCAATGCTGGAACCCGCGGCCAGGTCGAGATCGCCCTTCAGTGCATTCAGGCTGACCCCACCCGACGCCAGTGATACCGTACTGGCCTGGCGAATACTGTCGGCCGTGATGGCCAGTCGGGCACCCAGTGCTTCGACTGCCGGGAGCGTTGCAGGGCCTGAACTTTCGATCGTCACACTGTGGCCCGTAGCATCAATGACGGTATTGGCGCTGCGGCCCGCCGTCACCAATGGCGTAGTGAATGCCAGGTTGGAGGCCGCCGTCAGAGTGCCAGCACCCGCGCCATTGACACGCTCACTCGCCGCAACATTCGCCGAGGAGAATCCTGCAAGCTGATAGGCGCCTGCCCCCAACGTCAGAGTCTTGGCCGTCATCGACAGCTGACCCTGACCGGACGCTGACAGCGCCGTACGGGCACCGTTGGTATTTTCAAGCCGCAGGGCATCTGCCGTCAGACTCGCCGTCTGACCGTCATTGGCAAATCCGAGCAATCCGGCACTACGCAGGATCATCGATTGGGCGGATACCGTCGCGGCCCCGAACAGACTGATGTCACTGCCGCTGCTCAGAATCAGTTCGTCCGCATTCAGGCTGCCCAGAATCGCGGGCGACAGGATAAGCCCGCTGGCCGACGCGTCGGTGGCCCCAAGGCTGATGCGCTTCGCCCCCAATGCCACTGAACCGCCCTGCGTTTCCAGACTGCCATTCAACTGGTTCTCTGCGGTCGCATCGACCATCATGGAGCCGGTTGATGCCACCTTTGCCCCTGTCCCGATGGTGATTGAACCGCTGACGCCCTGCACATTGCTGCGTTGCAGATCAATCTGACCGCTACTCGCCGCTCTCAGGATTGCAGCATCACCCTCCACCTTGTAGACCTGTGGTTCTTCGGCGGTAGTTTTGGCACCTGTAGCGGTCACTTCCGCCCCTGATGCCAGCGCTATATCACGCTTGGCGGCCAGGATGATTTCCTCACCCGTCAGTTTGGCATTTTGGGTCAGCCGCACTGTCGAGGCCTTTACCGCCTGCGTAATCGTGTTCCCGTCAATGGTACGAATACCACCCAGAGAAATACTGGCCACACCCAGACCATTCAGATTTTCGGCGATCAGATTAACCGCACCGGCCACTGCAGCATCGGTCTGGGCCTGCGACACCACTGCGATGTTATCAGCCGCAATATCAAGCCGTCCGCCACGACCATTGGCTGCCGGGGTCGACATTACCTGACCATCCAGATTCAGACCCGTTTGCGCCGAGATGACCATGGAACCGGCATCATTCGGCAGGTATGGCACTGTGACATCCAGTTCACCCGCCTTCCTGGTAAAGAAACTGTTGGCGAGATTGACGGAGAATTCCGCCCGCTTACGGGCCGCGGCTCCGGTCTCGACCACAAACCCGCTCCAGCGCGGATCACGGATGTCTGTTCCCGCGACGGTCCGATAGCCCGCCGCAATGCTGGCACCATCACTGCGCTTGACCTTCTGTCCCGGCAACAGATCAGTGGTACCGGACTGGGGCGTCAGTAGATAGGCCCCCGGCAACAGGGCGTAGGTGGCCGGCAGCAGGGTGTAGCGGCCGGCCTTGAGACCGCCCGCAGCTTCAAGATAGACACTGTCGCCGACCTTGAGGCCGCTGGCGGGCAACTCCAGCGGGTCGGACGGGGCCGCCGTGCCGCTGAAATTCGGAAGCACGGCGTAAGAGCCCTGATAGCCCTTGCTGGCCGGATCAAAAATGTTGTACGAGCCGCCGGGGCCGGGTATGAACTCAAAGGCCGACAGGTCGCCACCGCCACGGGTGTCGATCACCGAACCACTGGCAAGATTGACGGTTTTACCTTCCAGAACCAGCTTCTTTTCCGGTGGAGCCGTCAGTATCAGATTCTGATTCCCCAGCGGGTATATCCAGTCTATTCCGCCCTGGGTTCTGCCAAAGGGTATGACGGCGCCTTCGGCGGAGTTCGATGTCACGCTGCCGCTGGCCAGTTCCAGCAGGTTACTGGCCTTCAGGCTCACTTCACCCAGCGGTGCCTTGATGGTGCCGGCTTGGACGATGTTGGGTGCCTCCAGCGTCAGTGTGCCCGCTGCTGACAGCACCGGTGAACCCGCCTGACTGCCCTGCCCTATGCTCAGGGTGCTGTCGGGCTTGCCTTGAACAGCGATACGGAAATTGCTGAGTGTTGACGGGTAAATCTGGTTGGCATTCAGCGTCAGATCGCCTGCGGCCAGGAATTCACCGAGAAAATCGCGCTGGACATTATCGGTCCGTATTCCCACCAGCCGAATATCACTGCCACTGGTCAGTGTGCTGGTGCCGAAACCCTGCAGCGCACTGCTACCGGTCATATCCAGCAGGCCCGCCTGTACTGACAAGGCGGCAGTTCCCGCCACCGGGGTGACAGCGCCCGGGCGGGTCTGACTTGAACCCAGATTGACATAAGCCGATGACAGCCCAACGCTGCCATCCTGCGCATCGGCGGCGGGCTTATAGGCGAGTACGGGGGCATCAAGCCTCATGCTGCGCTCGGTCGCCAGTGTGACGGGGCCTGCAAATTCGATACGGTCAGGCGTCTTGAGCGCCAGTGAAGAAAAACCACCCTGGCTGACCTGATCGGCTGAGATCAAAGCCTGACCATAACCTGCCTTGGGAATGTCGCTGGCCTGAGCCGGTGCAGGCTCAATCCCAGCCGACTGACTGACCCGAATCACACTGTCATCCTTGGGGAAAGCAAGATTACCGGCCACCACCTCAGGCTCGTTACGCGTGCGAGGATTCAGCTCTATCGCCAGTTCGCCACCGGCAGCGCCTGCCCCTTTTCCGGCCTGTGCCTGCATGGCACCGTAGAGCTGGACGCCCTCAGCCGATACCAGTTCAATCCGCCCACCCGAGGAACCGATGTCTTTCCTGACGCTGGAGGCCCCGCCGTTGGGTCCCTTGACCGGCACATCCAGCTTCGCCGAAGTACCCGAAACATCCAGCATGGAGCCCATATCCGCCACGATGAAACCCCGGTCGGCATGCAGGCTGATAGTGCCGCCGTCCAGCACTTCACCGGTCACCCGATCAATCCCATCAGCGTGCAGCAAACTGGCACCGGCCACATCAACACGGGCAGTGCTACCCAACCATATCCCCTGATTGGGCAAAAAGCCGGGATCGGTTCCGACCGGCGTCCGGATCGTCATGCCGACGTGACCGGCTTTTGCAGACAGCTCGCCATTCATCAGAATGCTGCCATCCGAAGTCAGGTTGAGGGTGCCGCCGACATCTGTCGCCAGTCGGGCGCCCTGACCCACGGTCACGGCGGCGTTCTTGCCGCCAAACCCGACTTTCTGCGCCAGACTCAGGTCCAGCTGTCCGGCCGGGCGGGATTCTCTGGGCAACAGGGCCACCTGGCTGAAGGTCCGGATATCGGCGCCGGTGGCCTGATTGACATAACCAGGCATCAACACCCTGTTTTTAACCGTAACCTGAACGCTGGTGCCGTCACTGACACTGACGCCACTCTTGTTGGACGTCAGGCTGTAGTGCTGAAAACCGCCGTTCTTGAACAGGGCCGGATCAATCACCAAGGGTTTGACGGTCTCGCTGGCCCCGCCTGCGGTATTGGCACCGATGATGACCTGGTCGCTGGTCAATGACAGCGAGCCACCCTTGCCACCAGTGAGCGCATAGCCCGCCATGTTGCCGGCAACGGCGAGATCAGAGCCGTCGAGTCCTGCCGCTTCCAGCGTGATGCTGCCCGCATCACCTGCGATTAGTTTTCCCTTGCTGGTTCGCTGACCGCCACCGCTCACGTCAATCTGGCTGCCAGCGGCAACGGTCACATCGCCTTCGGCCTTGACCGTCACCGCACCGCCTTCAGTGATCAGACGACTGCCATCCAGCCGGTTACTGCCGGTCGATACGGCCGGACGGTCGTTGTTCCAGCCACCGCTGGCGTCAATCGCGCTGGTAGCGCCGAGGCTGATGGCGCCGGTCAATTTCTGATCATGTGTGGTGAGATGGGTGGACAGCTTGACCTCACCGGCGCGGGCATTGATTCGGCCCGCATCTTCAATTTCGCCGCCATTGAGGCTCAGGCTGCCGCCCGGCCTGACGCTGACCGTTTCGCCTTGATTAATGGTGATTCTGCCGTTGGTTTTGATATCGGTTGACTGCAAACCAGCTGCGCGCAACACCGTGCCCTTGAGGGTCAACGCCTGCGGCTGGGAAGGTGCCATTGCCGACAGCGGGAAAGCGGCATCGGGCTGCAGGTCTACCGGCGCATACTTTTTGCCAAACACCACGGCTTGGGCACTGTCGGGCGTACGCGCCAGATCAATCGTCAAATGGCCACCCTGAGCTTGCGCCTCCGGGCTGCGCTGACGGATCCCATTGACCGCTGCTGCCTGCATCTCGCCTTCCAGCGCCAGGGCAGCGGCCTTGATGTTGAGCGAACCGGCCGACTTGCCTTCGACATAACCCTCTTCGTAGCGCCCGCCATTGGACGGGCCGGCGCGCAGGAAGGACTCGGTTTGGCTCCAGTCCTTGGCCTTCTGGGTCACCTTGCCGACGATGCCGGTATAGGTCTGATCGGGGTTGGCCTCACCGATATCGACCGTCCGGCCAAAGGGGCCAATCAGCTGGGTCGTATTCACATAGCCCGGACGAAACAACACGGAGCCGCCGGAAAAATTGAGCCTGGAGCCGGGATTGATCACCGCCTGACCTTCCGATACCAGATTGACAGCGCCACCGGTCGTGCTGCGCTCTGCCACCGTTCTGGCGATGCGATCGAGTGCGCCGGTAATGTCCGCCAGCGGCGTGCCCTTGCGAATATCGACCTTGACCTTTCTGGCGTAAAGCAGACCATCGCGCTGCAGGGGAGCATCTCGTAACTCGTTGCTGCGCAGTTCGACCGTGGCCACGTTCCGCGACATGGGCAGGCTGACATTCTTGATCCCCGAAACATCAATAACGGCGCCGCGATCCACCGTAACCCGGCTATCGTTTTTGAGATTTTCCCCACCCGCTACCGCCGGAT
>JBILXN010000059.1:0-12245 GCA_044378425.1 Methylococcaceae bacterium | reverse complement strand
CCAGCGCCGACCAGACCCCCCCTATCATCATCAGAAAAACGACTGCCGGGGTGAATATGCCCCGACGCGGATCGCGCGGCGACTGCCGCATCAATCCTTCATCCGGCGGATCAACAGCCAGTGCCAGAGCCGGCAGCCCATCAGTGGCCAAATTCACATAAAGAATCTGCACGGCACTCAGTGGCATAGGCCAGCCCATGGCCACTGCGCCTGCCATCAGTCCGATTTCACCCACGTTCGATGACAGCAGGTACATCAGGTATTTCCGGATATTGCTGAAGATGCCCCGTCCCTCCTCAACTGCTGCGACAATCGAAGCAAAATTGTCATCCGTCAGGGTCATCGCAGCAGCCTCGCGCGAAACATCGGTACCGGATATGCCCATAGCAATGCCGATATCGGCCTGCCTGAGCGCGGGCGCATCATTGACACCGTCACCGGTCATGGCCACCACCTGGCCGGCGGCCTGCAAGGCAGCAACCACCCGCAACTTGTGGTCAGGCGACACACGGGCATAGACCTCAATGCCGGGTGCGGCATCGAACAGCGTCGTATCATCCATGGCATCCAGTTCGGAACCCGTGACCACCCGCCCGTCATCCAGGATGCCTAGTTCGCGGGCCACGGCACTGGCTGTCAGCGGGTGATCGCCCGTGATCATGACAACCTGAATCCCGGCCTGCCGGCAGGTGTCGATCGCGGCCCGCGACTCAGGGCGGGGCGGGTCTATCATTCCGGCCAGACCTAACAGACAAAGCCCGCTTCGTGCCGAGTCCATTTCCGCCCCCACCCGCGCCGCAACCGCCAGCACCCGTAGCGCCTGCGTTGCCATATGGGCGGCAGCGGCCATGATCCCGGCGCGTGCCGCCTCATCCAGCGAGGCCTCTCCGGTCGGCGTCAGCCAGCGGTCGCACATACTCAACACCACTTCCAGCGCGCCCTTGGTCAGCGCCAGGTTGCCGCCTTTGGCATCACTGTGCAGGGTGGTCATGCAGCGATTTTCCGATTCAAAGGGTATCTCGCCGATTCGGGGAAAACGGGCATCCAACGCTGGCTTTCGCAACCCCGCCTTCAGTGCCGCCACCAGCAGGGCTGCCTCGGTAGGATCCCCCTGTATCGTCCAGACCCCGGGTTTTTGTCTGACCAGTGCGGCATCGTTCGCCAGCGCCGCAGCGCCCAGCAAGGCGGCCAGTGCAGGGGTGACCGGCTGTTCACTGCCATCTGCAAGCACGCGGCCGAAGGGTTCATAGCCCACACCGGTGAGCGTGATCGTGCTACCTGCCACCCATAAGGTGCGCACTGTCATCTCATCCCGCGTCAACGTACCGGTCTTGTCGGAGCAGATGACCGAGGTGCAGCCCAAGGTCTCGACTGCTGGCAGTTGGCGTATCAAGGCATTGCGCCGGATCATGCGGTTTGCCCCTATGGCGAGCGAAATGGTCACCACTGCCGGCAGCGCTTCTGGAACAACGGCCACAGCCAGGGCGATCCCGAATAACACCATCTCATGGAGCGGTTCCCCTCGCTGCAACCCAAGCGTGACGATGACAACAACAATCAGCACCGCCAATAGCGCCAGACTGTTGCCCACCTTGTTGAGGGCTTTCTGTAAGGGCGTATCGTGGCGGGGGGTCGTCTGAAGCAGGCTGACAATGCGGCCAAACTCCGTATTCATGCCGGTAGCGATCACGATACCCAGCCCCCTTCCGCCCGCAAGGGTAGTTCCGGCATAGAGCATCGTGTGCCGTTCGGCGATAGCGGCGTACTCATCAACCAGGCTGTCGGCCTGTTTCTCGACCGGTAGCGATTCTCCGGTCAATGGCGCCTCGTTAGCTCTCAGGCGAATACTCTCGATCAGCCGCAGATCGGCCGGTACCCGGTTGCCAGCCACCACCCTGACTACATCACCCGGTACCAGCCTATGCGCCGGCATCTCGACCCAGGCACCATTACGGCGAACACTTGCGGTAGGTGCGGCCATTTTCTGTAAGGCTTCCATCGCTTTTTCCGCCCGGTACTCCTGCACAAAGCCCAGCACCACGGCAAGTAGCACAATGACACTGATCACACTGGCTTCGACGGCATGACCGACATAAACCGAGAATCCGATGGCCAGCAAGAGGATGAAGATCAGTACGCTGCGGAACTGATTTAGCAGCAAGGCAACGACAGACACTCCCTGTCCCGCGTCGATTTCGTTGTAGCCATAGATCGCCAGCCGGTGCTCTGCCTGACTGGCGCTAAGACCCTCAGGGCTAGAATCAAGCTTGGCGCAGGTCTGGCGGATACTTAACCGGTGCCAGGCCGGCACAGGGTTGGATACGGGCGTTTTCATGATATGCGGGCATACTCCACAGTTTATCGGCATCAGCCAGCATACTGCAGACTTTCAGCAAGGCCACACGGTGCCGTGGAAGTGAAACACCTGCCACAGCCTTGGTCGCGGTCGCGGCCTAGCTCTCCCGCTGATGCAGGGGGCTCTTGCGGGGAAAATGGGCCTTGAGAAACTCCATTTGATCGCTCAACACCCTGCGGCCCTGCAGATACACATATTCAGCATGGGTGGGTGCAAACGGTATCGCCAGCAACTGCATGCCAGCCTGCTCCGGCGTCCGACCCGCCTTGTGGTTGTTACAGCGCTTGCACGCGGTCACCACATTGCTCCAGGTATCCTGACCGCCCTTACTTATAGGTTGAACGTGATCACGAGAGAGATCGGAGTGGAGAAAATGAAAGCCGCAGTAGAGACAGAGGTTGTTGTCGCGACGGAATAGCGAGGGATTATTCAGTGGCGGAACATAGTGGGGATCACCGCTGCGGGCTTTCTTCTGACAATGATGCGTCGCGATGATGGAGTTGACTTCGATCACACTGCGTTGGCCGGTCATGGCGTTGATACCACCCCGCAAGGTATACAGCAGGCTGCCGCAACTATATGCCACGGCATTCAGGTGATAGAGTTTTGCAGCGTCCTGATAGCCCAGCCACTCCAGCGGCATACCGGACGCGTCGGTTCGCAACACCTGTAGATGAACAGTCTCCATGGGTAATCCTCGGTTCGCAGTTGTGAGTTAGGGTCAGGGTCTGTTATGGATCGCTAAATGATTGATTTTTTGTTGAGTTATGCACAGTGTATGAAATTTGCCTGTCAAGTAAAAATTTTACCCGCCCCATTGTTACAACGACCCGCTCGTGCGCTGCAAGTCATTGTTCTTGCTATTCGTGGATACACTCGTCCAATTTGTGACCAAATTGGCTCAAACCCCGTAATGACGGGTATTGCCGCCCGTGTCTCCCAGGCTTTCAACAGAGTTATCCACAAGCACTGTGGATAATTGCCCGACACTTGAGGCAACTCGCCATTCACAGACTGCAGCCCAGCCAGAATGAGTACGGTGCTCAACATCGCCATCCCGACTCCCCTGTATCGGGTTTTCGACTATCGGCCACCGCCCGCTTTCGATGTATCCATCCTGCAGCCCGGCCAGCGGGTCGCGGTGCCGTTTGGTCGGGGTCAGGCCATTGGCATCCTGCTGAGTCTCGCCGACAGTTCCGAAATTGAGCCTTCCCGCCTGCGCCCTGCGGTCGCCATACTGGATAGAGAACCTCTGCTGGGACGGGATGATCTCCGGCTGCTGGTATGGGCCAGCCGGTACTACCATCACCCGGTGGGAGAGGTCATCGCCAGTTCATTGCCTGTTCTGCTGCGCAAGGGCGAAGACACCGCACCACCCCCCCGACTGATAGCCGAGCCCGCCAACGACGCACAGCCGCCACCCGCCCTCACGCGGGCCCCTCGGCAGGCCCAGCTCTTAAGCCGGCTGCAGGAGAGCGCCGATGGACTGAGTGCCGCAGAACTCCGTAGCGTGGATGCAGATTACAGCGCGGCGGCCAGAGCGCTCATTACCAAGGGACTAGCGCGCTGGGTGACAGGGCCTGCTGTTTCGCCCGTGCCGTATTCGATACCCGCGACAGACCGGCTAGCGTCCGCCCATCTAAACCTCAATCCACACCAAAGCGCAGCCGTAGAATTGCTGACTCAGGCACTGGGCCGGTTTCAGGTCTTTCTGCTCGACGGTGTGACCGGCAGCGGCAAAACCGAGGTTTATCTGCAACTGGCAGCCGAAGTACTGGCACGTGGCCAGCAGGTGATCGTGCTGCTGCCCGAGATCAATTTGACGCCGCAACTGGAGTCCCGGTTCCGGGCCCGACTGGATGCGCGGGTGGCCATTTTTCACTCCGGACTCGCCGATAGCGAGCGCCGGTGCGCCTGGCTGGGCCTGCAAAATGGCCAGATTTCCATACTGCTGGGCACCCGTTCAGCGGCGTTCATTCCGGCACCCGCACTGGGGCTGATCATTCTGGATGAGGAACATGACGCCTCGTTCAAGCAGCAGGAGGGTTTCCGCTTTTCCGCGCGTGATGTGGCCGTGATGCGGGCAAACTTTGGCGACGTACCTGTCGTGCTGGGATCGGCTACACCTTCGCTGGAGAGCCTGCACAATGTCCGGCAACAGCGTTATCAGCGGCTGGAACTGCCGCTGCGCGCCGGCAATGCCGCGCCTCCGCGCTTTCGCGTAATTGACCTTCGCGCCCAGCGTCTGCAGGAAGGTATTTCAGCCCAGTTGTCGGGTGAAATCACCCAGACCCTGGCGCGAGGCGAACAGGCCCTGCTGTTCGTCAACCGGCGCGGCTATGCGCCCACCTTGATTTGCCACGACTGCGGCTGGGTGGCACCCTGCCGGCGTTGTGATACCCACCTCGTCATCCATGCCGGCGACCGCCGGTTGCGCTGCCATCACTGCGGCCTTGATGAACGACTGCCGACGGCCTGTCCCGCCTGTGGCAAAACCGATCTGCAGGCACTTGGATTGGGCACTGAACGGGTCGAAGCGGCACTGATCGAGATGTTCCCCACCGCCCGTGTAGCGCGGATAGACCGCGACAGCACCCGCCGCAAAGGCTCGCTACAGCGACTACTCGCCGCTATCCACGACAACCGCATCAATATCCTGATCGGTACCCAAATGCTGGCCAAAGGCCACCATTTCCCCGGCGTGACCCTGGTGGGGATGCTGGATGTCGATGCCGGGCTGTTTAGTACCGACTTTCGGGCCAGTGAACGCACGGCTCAACTCATCGTCCAGGTGGCGGGCAGAGCCGGGCGGGAGGACAAACCCGGCACCGTTATTCTGCAAACCCGCCACCCCGATCACCCGCTGTTGCAGCGACTGGTTCGCAGAGGCTATCCGGATTTCGCCAGCGCCTGTCTGGCCGAGCGACAGGCAGCGGCACTGCCACCCTACTCCCATCAAGCCCTGTGGCGCGCCGAGGCTACCGATAGCAGCGCCGCAATGGGTTTCCTGAATGACCTCGCTGCACTGGCGCACACGCTGGCCCTTGGCGCACTGCTGGTACTTGGCCCCGCGCCAGCGCCGCTCGCCCGCCGCAGTAACCGCTACCGCTGGCAGTTGCTGATGCAATCTGATCAGCGCTCCATCTTGCATTCGGCAATAGATCAGATGCTGCAGTCTGCAACAGGACGGGCAACACCGCGCAGCATTCGGTGGTCGGTAGATGTCGATCCGGTTGATCTTTTTTAAGACAAGGGAACCGGCGCAGTGTCACTTTTTGCTGACGAAAACGATGGAGCCTACTTCGCTTTTCTGGAAGAATGGCCGCGTGTCGAGAGCCTTGCGATAGGCCGTCAGCGGCGGCTACCCGAACACCTCGGTTAAGCCGGATGATGATTTCGGCGGCACAGCAGGAGACCCGAAGCCGGTCTGGCCGCGGCTTGGCCCGTTGCCCACGGATGACAGAACTCGAAACAATGATCGCCCCCGGGCGAATGACTCAATAACTATAAGCCGTAACTGTCAGAGGAGAATCATGATGACTACAGACAATCAGGAACCGGAAGAAACCCAAGCTGCTCCGGACATCGAGCCACCCGCCACGCCGCAGCCAGCACAAACCACCGAGGCCTTACTGCATGAGAAACTGGGCGGCGATGCCGCCATTGATGCAGCGGTCGACATGCTCTGCCGCAAACTGGGCACGGATGCCCGGATCAACTACTTCTTCTTCGGCATCAGTGCGGCGGATATGGCCCACCGGCAAAGAACTTTCCTGACTGCGGCCCTCGGCTGCTGCGGCGATGAGGGTGTGGCACAGCTGCGAAAGGATCACGCGACGCAGGTGGCCATGGGACTCAATGATCGGCATTTCGACGTCATACTGGCCCTGCTCAGCGCGACCCTGAGCGACATGGACCTTGCAGAAGAACTGATCGCCGAAATTACCGCCGCCGCCGCCTGTAACCGCGGGCCTGTTCTGGGTCGCTAGACCCACCACCCTCCCGTTGGCGTGAAACCGATTCTTTACGCCAGCGGGACAGTTCCTGTATAGCCTATTTCCCCTGTTCTGGTGGCCGCAGATCGGCCACGCAGGCGGCCGCTTGCCGCCGACGCTTTAGCAGCACCGGCAACACTTCAACTATAAGCAGCATTCCGCCGAACACGCCCATCAGTCCCACCCCGCTCACCCACGGATTCCAGCCACAGACCTCGACCATCTCCCGATCCAGACCGAAAAGTGCCACACCTACAACCAGATAGGCGCAAATACTGGCCAATGGGTACGGTACGGGATAATAGTGTCGCCCCAGCAGCCATGAGATTAGCGCCATGCTGGCGTAACAGCCCAGCGTCGCCCACGCCGAACCCGCATACCCATACAAAGGGATCAACCAGAAATTGAGACCTATCGTGAGTGCCGCGCCGGCGATGGACACCCAGGCACCGAGCAGGGTCCGATCGGTAAGTTTGTACCAGATTGACAGATTGACGTAGATCCCGAGGAACAGGTTCGCCATCAGCAGGATCGGCACTACCGCCAGTCCTGCCCGGTATTCCTCGCCAATAAAGTACTTGAACACATCGATAAACAGCGTTACCAGCAGGAAGATAAACACGCCGAAAATCACAAAATAGCGCATCACCCGCGCATAGGCCTGGCGGGCATCAGCACGTCCTGCCTGGGCAAAGAAAAAGGGCTCGCCGGCATAGCGAAAGGCCTGCACAAACAGGGTCATCAGAATCGACAGTTTGTAACAGGCGCCATAGATTCCAAGTAATTTGAGGTTGGTTGTCAGGTCATGGGGTAGCAGATACTTCAGAATAGCCCGATCCAGCATTTCATTGATCATGCCGGCAAAACCGATGACAACCATCGGCAGGGAATAGGCCAGCATGGGCCGAATCAGCAGCAACCCGGCGCGGAATTTGAAGCCGCACAACTGGGGTATCAGCAACAGCAACTTGCCAGCACTCGCGATGAGATTGGCCAGAAAGATGTACCCGACACCGATGGCGGGATCATATAGGCGGGCCACGGGCGACTCCGGCCAGCGCAGCGCAATGTTGGGCCAGACCAGCAGAAACAGCAAATTCAGCCCTATCGCTAGCATGATTTCGGTCATTTTGATGCCGGCAAAACGCAGGGCTCGCTCCTCCGCCCGCAAGCGGGCAAAGGGCAGGGCTGCTAAAGCATCTATCGCCAGTATGAGACCGAACCAGACCAGATAGTCGGGGTGAGCCGGATAGCGCAGCACTTCCGCCAGCGGCTGCCGAAACAAGATGATGGCCAACACGAATACCAGGTTGACCGGAAGCAGCAAGCCAAATGCGGCTGAATAGGCTGCCCCTGGAACGGTACGCTCATGCGTGCGAAAACGGAAATAGCCGGTCTCCAACCCCAGCGCCAACACCACGGCAAAAAAGCCGGCATAGGCGTAAAACTCCGATACCACGCCGTAGTCAGCCGCTGCAAAGGTATAGGTGTAAAGCGGAACCAGCAGATAGTTCAGAAAGCGGCCGACGATACTGCTAAGTCCGTAGACGACGGTTTGTGAGGCAAGTTTTCGGAGGGGGTTCAAGATGATTCTGCACGTCGAAAAATAAGCGTGCACCATTGTAAGGGCGCGGGTACGGCTGAGACAAAAGCTACCGTGTTTTGCAATGAAGCAAGCCTGAGGGGATACTAGCGCCAACGGAATCCGACTGACGGCCAGTCTCTGGCCACCCTGCCGAAACATCATGCACGACACGCTACCCCTGCTCCGCGATTACACGTTTCCAGCGCTTCGCCGCTCACCACTGGATACGGTTCAGGTCAACCTGGGCTATCGCTGCAATCAGGCCTGTTTCCATTGTCACGTCAACGCAAGTCCGAAACGCACGGAGATGATGACCCTCGACACCGTACAGCAAGTGATCGCCCTGCTGTCAGCGTCCGATGTCAGGACCCTGGATCTCACCGGCGGAGCCCCTGAGATGAACCCACATTTCCGCCTGTTGGTCCAGGCGGCGCGGCAACAGGGCCTACACGTCATCGACCGCTGTAATCTGAGTATCCTGGTAGAGCCGGGCTATGCCGATCTGGCTGACTTTCTGGCAACCGAGCGGGTCGAGATCGTCGCTTCGCTGCCCTGTTATCTTGAGGAAACGGTCGACCAGCAAAGGGGCTCAGGCACTTTTGCCGCCAGTATTCGCGCACTGGGCATTCTTAACGGCCTTGGCTACGGCCAGCCAGACTCTGGCCTGATACTGAATCTGGTATTCAACCCTCAAGGCGATCAACTGCCTCCGGCACAAGACGCCCTTGAGTCCGCCTATCATCAGGAACTGAAACAGCGCTACGGCATCGTCTTCAACCGCCTGTTCGCCCTCGCCAATATGCCGATTCAACGCTTTGGCAGCACACTGATTTCCAACGGCCAGTTCAGATCCTACATGGATCGTCTGATAGCGTCCCACAACCCGGCTCATCTGGCGAAAGTCATGTGTCGGCACACCCTCAGCATTGATTGGCAGGGTTACGTCTATGATTGTGATTTCAACCAGATGCTCCAGATGGCGCCGGGGGCGGCCGGCGGCGGGAGCCTTCATATCAGCGCACTGGACGCCCGCAAGCTTGAAGGTCGTCCGATCAATACCGCCGGCCACTGTTACGGCTGCACCGCAGGCGCAGGCAGCAGTTGCGGTGGGGCGCTGACACCTGTTGGATTCCAACCCACCCAATGCGCCTGAATGGCTGCTGCCATGATTGAACTCAAACATGTCTCCAAACGCTATTCCGATAGCGGCGATGCGCTGTCCGACATCACTTTCCGGGTAGAGCGGGGTGAACTGGTGTTTCTGACCGGCCATTCAGGCGCCGGCAAAAGCACCCTGTTGCGACTGATTCCGGTGATCGAACGCCCGACTCAGGGCGAGATTCTGCTGGATGAGCAACCAGTGCAAGATCTGCCCGGTCGCCAGATTCCGTTTCTCCGTCGCAAACTCGGTTTGATTTTTCAGGATTACCGGCTGTTGCATGACCGCAGTGTTTTCGAGAATGTCGCCCTGCCGCTGTTGATTACCGGCCACAATCCGCTAGATGTCGGCCGCCGGGTGCGGGCGGCACTGGACAAGGTCGGTTTGTTGCGCAAGGAGAAGCGACTGCCGCTCACCCTCTCCGGCGGCGAACAGCAGCGCGTCGGTATCGCCCGTGCCATTGTCCACAAACCGCCGATCATTCTGGCCGACGAGCCCACCGGTAATCTTGATCCCGGCCTGGCTACGGAAATCATGGCCATGTTTCGTGAATTCAATAATGTCGGGGTCACCGTACTGATCGCCAGCCACGACCTCAATTTGATCCAGCGCTTCGGCAACCGCACCCTGCAACTGGATCATGGCCGCCTGCTGGAGATCCCCTGACCCATGGCAAAGATGCGAAAGTCTGATTTCCGGCGCGGTATCTTCCGCCCGCCGCTCACGTCAGAGCACCGGCTGGTTGATGTCCTCAAGGCTCATGCCGCACTCCAGTATGCCACTCTCAAGGCCAGTTTCCGGCGACTATGGAAAACCCCTGTAGCAAGCCTGCTGACCATCCTGGTGGTGGCCATCGCTCTGGCTCTGCCGGCCAGCTTCAACGCTCTTATCCAGAATGCCCGTTCCCCGATAGAGGCTCTGGCAACCACCAGCCAGATCTCGCTGTTCCTGAAGCCGGAACTGTCGAACGATACGGCACTTAAAGTCGCTGAGCGCCTGCGGAATAACCCTCGTATCGCCGCTACAGAGCTCATCAGCAAAGAGGCCGGTTTGCAGGAACTCGCGGCCTACAGTGGATTCGGCGACGCCCTCGCTGCCCTTAACAGCAATCCTCTACCGACCGTTCTTATCATTCATCCCGCAGCCACCGACACCCCGTCAGTCACCGACCTGCTGGCTGAACTGAAAACCCTCAAGGAAGCAGATCTGGTGCAGTTTGATAACGAATGGCTGCAGAAGCTAAAAGCCATGCTGGCGATAGCCGATCGCTGCGCGCTCGCCTTCGGTCTGCTGCTGGGGATAGGTGTCATCTTCATTGTCGGCAACACCATCCGGCTGGAATTACAGAATCGCCGTGAGGAAATCGCCGTCAGCCAGTTGCTCGGCGCAACCAATCGCTTCATCCGGCGTCCTTTCATCCATGCCGGACTCTGGTACGCCTTCCTGGGTGCCATTCTGGCCTGGCTGCTGGCAAACCTCCTGCTGCTTGGCGTCCGTGACCCCGTAAACCAGCTGGCAGCCCTTTATGGCAGCGACTACCACCTGTCTTTTCTTGGCGTTCAGGACACCGCACTACTGATTGGCGCCTCGGTACTGCTGGGTATGACCGGCGCTTGGGTGGTGGTGTCACACCATCTCAAAATACCGGCATCCCGCTAACGGAACCTACTGTTAGCACTCCTTGTCCTACAGTGCTAATATGAACTTGCTTCAACAACAGGGGAAAAGCATGAGCAACGCATTGAGCCTGCCACTGAACCTATCGCAGGGCTCCATTGATGATTATCTGAACTCGGTCAACCGGATAGCCCGACTCGACGCTGATGAGGAGCGCGAGCTTGCGGTCCGACTTCGCACCGATGGCGACTTGGACGCTGCGCGTCAGCTGGTGCTGGCGAACCTGCGCTTCGTGGTTCACGTCGCCCGCGGCTATATGGGCTATGGGCTGCCCCTTCCTGACCTTATTCAGGAAGGCAATATCGGCCTGATGAAAGCGGTAAAGCGTTATGACCCGGACGTCGGGGTGCGACTCGTGTCCTTTGCCGTGCATTGGATCAAGGCGGAGATCCACGAATTCATCATACAGAACTGGCGCATCGTCAAGGTCGCGACGACCAAGGCCCAGCGCAAACTGTTTTTCAACCTGCGAAAGTACAAAACCCGCCTGGGCTGGCTGAGCGAGGACGAGGCCAATACGGTAGCGGAAGATCTGGGCGTTGACGTCGCCGCAGTGTATGAGATGGAAGGGCGACTCAGTGGTCAGGACATGGCATTTGACCAGAGCGACGACTCGGAAGATGGCGAGCGCGACGCCTCGGCACCGGTCCATTACCTGCAACAGGAGAACGCCGACCCCGCCGCCCAGTTTGAGGATGACGACTGGGGCCAGCACAAGCAGCAGCGGCTGCTGACGGCTATCGGCCAGTTGGATGAGCGTAGCCGCGACATCGTCCAGTCGCGCTGGCTGGGGGAAGAAAAGCTCACGCTCCATGACCTGGCTGCCCGCTACAACGTGTCGGCAGAGCGCATCCGCCAACTGGAAAACTCGGCCATGAAGCGAATCAAGTTGGCTATGGTGGCCTAAGCAACACCACGCCAAAAAAGGCGGCTTCGGCCGCCTTTTTTGCGCCGGTCAGCCGCTGCACGCGGTGACAGACCGCGCTGCCGCCGCTTTTGATGGGACAATTCCGCTGTCTTTTCCGACAATTTCGTTTAAGATTCGGCGCAGTTACAGTTCCGGAACACTCTAAAAGCGGTATGAAATCATTCGAAGTAAAACTCAAATCGGACCCGGAAGATGTCATCGCCAAAGCCAAAACGGCAGCGCGCAACAATGGGGTAAATCTGGTGGGTGACGGTCAAACCGGTCATTTTGTCGGTCACGGCATTGAGGGCAGTTACCTGATCCTTGAGGACACCCTGGCGATCCAGATTTCAAAAAAACCGTTCATCATGCCGTGGAGCCTGATCGAATCCACGCTACGCAATTACTTCGCCTGACCTGCCCTCGCTCAACCACAGCCGCCTACCGCACCGCAGGCGGTGCAGAAATCACAGCCATCTTTGATAATGACCGCGTGATTCCCGCATTCGGGGCAGCGCTTGCCGGGCCTTAGTTCCAGCGCACGGGCCGATAGGATCCCAAGCGGC
>JBILXN010000220.1:0-3588 GCA_044378425.1 Methylococcaceae bacterium | reverse complement strand
ATTGCCAGCAACCAATAAAAAGATTGCCATTACAATCAATGTCTTGAAGTTTATATCAGAGTTATTCCTTACAACATCGTGCCACAGTCATCTCACTCTCTTAGTATCAGGCGGCGCCGTTCTGACCGCAGAAAAGAAAGGCCCATAACTAGTATCTGTCGTAAAATCCTGCCAGACAAAAGCCGGTGTTGTAATAGGTTTTGTGGCAACCGGGAAAGTTAGCACATCGGTTACTCCTGACAACATTCGGCCAACGCTGTGAAGCACCCCCTTAAGGGTCCCACCGGAAACACCCAACAAGACGTTCGCCTGATTAGAGGTATTGATGATGTTTTTGGGTACTTCAGCAATCGCAAACAACATATTAGAAATACCCGAGCCCAACTTCAGGCGAATAGCATCACCGTAGATTCCACCCTGTTCGGTAGAGCCTATTGCATAACCTGGTAACAAGAGGGCTAACAACAAAAACACTTTAACGGCTATACTATTCTTCACATATACCTCTGAATCACGAATGATTTTACTAAATATATATTTACTCAATCCACATGAATGGCAACCCCCTCAACGCAATCAAAGGCGGGCCCCACTCCAAGCTTGGTTCTTAAACCCTGTACGCTAGCAGTGATACCGTAGACCAACGTTTACAACCATATCTATCGCCGTGGAGTTCAAAAATGAGTACCCAAAACCCTCTGACGCTCATGCCCTAGGATACATGGCGGCCATCCTCCCCATCAGAACACACCTTGACTGAGTTCCTTGCGCTCCCTAGTACTTACAAAACAGAGTCCAAACCCTGAACTAAGCCCCCTACTCCGTCCCTTGCTTTTGATGTGGTGGATAGCGGTATCGCGATCATCTCCCCATGATCCCGCCCGCGAACTCTTCCGCATCACTCCCATTGGCAATAAACACATCGCTTCAGCCACATATTCCATTGGAAGAGGCTTCAAGTTCAAGCCTGGCCGGCAAATAAGTGATAATAGCCAGAGCATGGCTACACGGCCGAAGCAACTAGACTGGGCTATCGAGCCTGCCACTGATGATTACCACACTCCGACTGATGGCATCCAAATTGAGTCTGCGATCCATAATTTTCGCCCATGATCTGACGATGGTAGCGCTGGCCTGGCTAAGCGCCTTCTGGCTCCGCTTCAATCTTTCTGCGCCGCCACCGGAATATGTGTCTGCGGCCATGTCAGGTCTGCCTCTGGTTATGTTGGTGCAGGCTCTGGTGTTTTGGCGACTTGGTCTTTACCGTGGGGTATGGCGCTTTGCCTCCCTGCCAGATCTCATCCGCATCAGCAAATCGGCTATCGTCGGCATACTCCTGGTGTCTGTCGGACTCTATTTTCTGAATCAGTTGCAAGGTGTGCCGAGATCTGTACCGCCACTTTATGTGATGCTGCTGGTACTAATGCTCTCGGGGCCAAGGTTGATCTACCGGCTATCGAAGGATCGGCGATGGGCGCTGTCCTCTGGTCAGCGCACACTGGTAATCGGTGCGGGGCGCGCAGCGGAATTGCTGGTAAGAGATTTGCTGCGCGAGAGGGGTGGGCGTTTTGTGCCTGTTGCACTGGTGGATGACAATCCACTCAAGAAAGGGAGTGAGATTCACGGCGTCAGGGTGAGGGGTCGTTGCGAGCAGATCCCGGCCCTGGTCGAAAAACTGGCGATTGAGTCAATCCTAATTGCCGTGCCTTCGGCTAGTGACCGTGAGATGAGGCGAATCGTCGAAATCTGCGAAACAACTGGCGCGCCTTTTCTGACCCTGCCATCAGTTCAGGACATGCTGGCTGGCCAGAGTTTCGGAGCGTTGCGAGAGGTTTCGATTGAGGATTTGTTGGGGCGTGCCCCTATCCGGCTTGATCGGACAGCGGTGCAGCGTCATATTGAAGGCAAACGCATTCTGGTTACCGGTGGTGGTGGCTCCATAGGGTCGGAACTCTGCAAACAAATCGCGCGATTCTCCCCTGCCGAACTGATCATTTACGAGCAGTGCGAATTCAATCTGTATCGGATTGAACAGGAATTGCAGCGTTTATTTCCGGAATTGACGCTTCAGTCGTTACTGGGTGATGTCACTGACAAGATGGCCGTTGAGCGCGCGATCAGCCATTACCGACCCATGGTGATCTTCCATGCAGCCGCCTACAAACATGTGCCCCTGCTCCAGCAACAGGGTCGACAGGCCATTCGGAATAATGTCATTGGCACACGAATCGTCGCTGAGGCGGCAATGGCTGCCGACGTTGATGAGTTTGTCCTGATATCGACTGACAAGGCAGTACGCCCCACCAACGTGATGGGTGCCACCAAGCGGGCTGCCGAGAAGCTGGTGCAAAGTCTTGACGGGGTCTCGGCAACACGATTTATAACGGTGCGATTCGGTAATGTGCTGGATTCAGCCGGCAGCGTCGTACCCCTGTTTCGGGAACAAATTCGGGCCGGCGGACCAGTAACGGTGACTCACCCCGAGGTAACTCGCTATTTCATGACCATTCCCGAAGCCTGTCAACTCATTATGCAGGCGGCCTCGGTGGGCAAGGGAAGTGAGATTTTTGTGCTTGACATGGGCGAGCCTGTTCTAATCACCTATCTTGCAGAACAAATGATTCGGCTTTCAGGCAAGCGACCCAACGAGGACATCTGCATTGAGTTCGTCGGCCTGCGACCGGGGGAGAAACTCACGGAAGAATTATTTCTTGATGATGAGCAACCCATCCCTACGATGCATACCAAGCTATTACTAGCGCAATCTGTCGTGATGGATCATCGACACATTCTTGATAGCATCAACGGTCTTTCGGTGTCCTGTGAACAGTTTGACGAAATGGGTGCCCTGCAGAAACTGAAGATACTGGTGCCGGAATTTGTAGAGCCGCCAAAAGATACCCCCGACACCCTCCCGATGGCGGGACATTGAACATTGAGGTAAGGCACCCAGCTTACTGCCTGCGCAAGATAACGTTGCCTGCTTACGACAAACGCTATAGAATTCCCGGGCTTAACCGGTGGCTTAGCTGTCGCCACTCCTTGCCTCACCGTATACGGGGGGCTTTATTATCCATAAGGAGCATTCATGCGTCATTATGAAATCGTTTTCATGGTCCACCCTGATCAGAGCGCCCAGGTTCCAGCCATGGTGGAACGCTATCGCGGTCTGATTGAATCCGCGTCGGGCAAAATTCACCGTCTGGAAGACTGGGGACGTCGTCAGTTGGCCTACCCCATCAACAAGATTCACAAAGCGCATTATGTGCTGTTGAACATCGAATGTGATCAGCCCACGCTTGACGAACTCGAGAGCGGATTCCGCTTCAATGATGCTGTTCTACGGAGCATGACCATCCGTAAAGATCATGCTGTAACCGAGCAATCCCTTATGGCACGGGAAGGCCAGTCTGAATCTACGCATATCCGTGATGATGGTGACGATATCGCTGGTTCAACTTCGGATACTGTTTCCGAAGACTGATAGCCTGCATCCGAAGCATACAGATCACAACGCTCGCATAGATCAGAAAAGAGGTTTTCGATGGCTCGTCAATTCAAACGTAAAAAATTCTGCCGAGTCTCAAC
>JBILXN010000058.1:0-12394 GCA_044378425.1 Methylococcaceae bacterium | reverse complement strand
GAACACCAGCGCGACCATCTTCAGTCCGAGGACCGCAACCTTGCCACCGAGCACAGCCGGGTCAAAGCTGAGCTGAGTGCCGCCACCGCACGCACCGAACAAGCCAGCAAACGCTTGCGCCAACTGACATTCGACATCGACGATCTCACGGCTCAACGTAGCGAAAACAGTGAGAGCGCCGCTGAATCACGCACACTTCTGCTAGACGCTGAAGACCGGCTGAGCGAACTGGAACAACTCGCCATCGACCATGCCGACCAGCGCGGCGAACTGGAGAGCCGGCGGACCGAGGCAGATGCCGAACTAAACGGACTGCGTGACCGGATCAACGGTCAGAAAAGTCGACAGGAAAGTCTCCAAGCCAGCGAGGCCCTGACCATGAAGCATCTCGAACGAGCCCAGATTCAGTACGAACAATCACAGGTCCGGCTCGATGCCCTAAGAACCCGCGTCAGTGAGACCGGGCAACCCAACGAGGAGCAGCAGGCCGAGCTGGAGGACTGGATTGAACAACGCGCAGGAGTCGAACTCAGCCTCGCAGAGCTGCGCCAGCAGGACACGCACCTCAACGCCGAGATTCGCAATATCAGCGAAACCCGCTTGCGCAACGAGCGCGAATTGAACGGCATCAAGGCTCAACTCGCAGAGATACGACTTGAACTCTCGGCCAATGACGTTCGACAGCAGACGGTGCAGGAACAGCTTGACGAACTGGGGGCCGACGCCGCGACAGTGGCCGCCACACTGCCCGAGGATGCCGACGAAAAGCGCTGGCAGCGTCGCGTCACCGAACTGGCGGATACGATCACCCAGTTGGGTCCCGTCAATCTCACCGCGAGCGAGGAATACGTCGTTCAGGAAGAACGCATGACCTTCCTCGAACAGCAGCATCAGGATCTGACCAACTCGCTGACCACCCTGCGCGAAGCCATCGACAAAATTGACAATGAATGCCGGAGCCGCTTCAAGCAGACGTTTGACCAGATCAATGCCGGACTTCAGAACATGTTCCCAAAATTATTCGGCGGTGGTCAGGCCAGCCTGGCACTCACCGATCGCGACCTGCTCGACGCCGGTGTCACCGTTATGGCCCGTCCGCCAGGCAAACGCAACAGCTCCATTCATCTGCTATCAGGCGGTGAAAAGGCACTCACGGCAGCGGCGCTGGTGTTCGCCATCTTTGAACTCAACCCTGCCCCCTTCTGCCTGCTGGATGAGGTCGATGCGCCTCTGGATGATGCCAATGTCGGTCGCTTTAGCGAGTTGGTAAAGGAAATGTCGGAAAGGGTACAATTTCTTTTTATTTCACATAATAAGGTCACCATGGAAATCGCTCAGCATCTGGCGGGCGTTACCATGAGGGAACCCGGCGTATCGCGAATCGTAGCTGTTGATATAGACGCTGCGGTAGAACTGGCGGCCATCTGACAACCGAGGCACTTGATGGATAGAGATACCGTACGCTTGCTACTGATCCTTGTTGGCGCGCTGATTCTTTCGGGGATTTACCTGTGGGACCGCTTCAAGCAGCCCGTCATGGACTATCTGGCCCGCCTCCGCGAGGCGAAAGCGTTGGCCAGAGCGGAAGAAACCGAGGAAGCTGAATGGAATTCCGACGGTGACGAGGGGGCCGATCCAGCCCTTCATGGTGGCCGCCGCGAACCACAACTCTCAGGCCTTGATTACACTGCGAGTGGGCCGGACGATCTTTATGATCTGGATACGACTGATTCGGGTCACGGTACGATCGAAACCCCTGTAGACCTGGGCGCGGAGGGCGATGAGGGCGCTCCCTTCCTGATCCAGATCAGTGTCATAGCAGGACCTGGTAAATTCTTCAACGGCACCGCGCTCCGCGAGGCGCTTCTGGATGCAGACCTGCTACATGGGGACATGGGCATTTTTCACCGCTATGACCGTGACCTCAAACAGACCTTGTTCAGCATCGCCAGCCTAGTGGAGCCAGGTACGTTCCCCATGGATGACATGGCAGACTTTGAATGCCCCGGCATCGTTCTCTTTTTCCAGACGGCGCGAGTTTCCGACCCACTCAGCATCTATGATGATCTGGTATCCACCAGTCGTGATCTGGCCAGCCGACTTCATGGCATTCAGTGGGACGAGCGCCGCCAACCGCTGAGTGCCAGCAAAATCGCGCACATGCGCCATCTGCTGAAACACGCCAAAGCCTCCGACCACTGATCCCTCCCGGCACCATGCGCGCAGAACAGGCTCTTCGGGAACGGGCCGCCGAACTGCGGCGGCACATCGAGTTTCACAACCGCCGCTATCACCAACTGGATGCACCGCTGATCAGCGATGCCGAATATGATCGGCTGATGCAGGAACTGCTAGCGCTGGAAAAGGCCCATCCAGAACTGAAAACGGCCGATTCCCCCACCCAGCGGGTCGGCGCAGCACCGGTCAAGGACTTCGGCAGCATCCGCCATGTGGTCCCGATGCTCTCACTGGATAACGCCTTCAGCGCGGCAGATATGGCCGACTTCGAACGTCGACTGCGACAACGGCTCCAGCATGATCGACTCAATTTTGTAGTGGAGCCCAAGCTCGACGGACTGGCCATCAGCCTCAGCTACGAACAGGGGGTACTCCGTCGGGCGGCTACCCGTGGTGATGGCCAGACCGGCGAGGACATCACCGCCAATGCCCGCACCATCCCCAGCATTCCGCTCACATTGTCAGGCACCGGCTGGCCTGAGCAATTCGAGATTCGCGGCGAAGTCTTCATGCCCAGACAAGGCTTTGAGCGGCTCAACGCCCGCGCACTCGAAAACGGCGACAAAACCTTTGCCAATCCCCGTAATGCCGCTGCCGGCAGTCTGCGGCAACTGGACCCCGCCGTCACAGCATCGCGACCGCTGGACTTTTACTGCTACGGCTATGGCCTGTATCCGGATGAACGGCTACCCGAGACCCAAAGCGCACTCATGTCAGCGTTTCGAGACTGGGGTATTCCAGTGAATTCTGAACTGCATCTTGTCACAGACATCGCCGGTTGCGTTGACTACTACGCCGACCTGCTTGCCCGTCGCCACACCCTTCCCTACGAAATCGACGGTGTGGTCTACAAGATCGACCGCCTGGCCGATCGTGAGACCCTCGGCTTTGCCTCGCGCGCACCGCGGTGGGCTATTGCCCATAAATTTCCGGCCGAAGAAGCGACCACCCGCGTCATCGCCATCGACGTCCAGGTGGGTCGCACGGGCGCATTGACGCCGGTCGCCCGACTGGATCCAATCTTTGTCGGCGGCGTTACGGTAACCAACGCCACCCTGCATAATGCCGAGGAAGTCCATCGCAAGGATATCCGTGTCGGTGACCGTGTGATCGTCCGGCGAGCGGGCGATGTGATCCCCGAAGTTGTCAAAAGCCTGCCGGAACATCGTCCACCGGGCACATCAGCGTTTGAACTTCCCTCCCGTTGCCCCGTCTGCGCTGCCGAGGTGGAAATCATTGACGGCGAGACCATCGCCCGCTGCAGCGGCGGCCTGTTCTGTCCTGCCCAGCACCGGGAGGCAGTCAAACACTTCGCCTCGCGCAAAGCCATGGATATCGACGGCCTTGGCGACAAACTGGTCGATCAGCTGCTGGACCGTGGTCTGATCAAGACGGTTGCCGACCTCTACCGTCTTGAAGCGGATAACCTCGCCGACCTAGAGCGGCTGGGCAAGAAATCTGCACAAAACCTGGTCGATGCCCTACAGAAGAGCACCCACACGACACTCGCCCGCTTCCTGTTTGCCTTGGGTATCCGCGAGGTCGGTGAGATCACTGCACAGACGCTCGCCCACCATTTCCGTGAACTGGAGCCGCTGATGGAAGCCGATATCGCGACGCTTCAAACCGTTCAGGACGTGGGCCCGACCGTTGCACACCATGTACATACGTTTTTCAGGCAGGATCACAACAGAGCTGTGATCCGCTCCCTGCTGGCAGAGGGTATTCACTGGGACCCGCTGCCGGAGGGTACGCCAGCGACCTCCCTGCCGCTGGCAGGCAAAACTTTCGTGATTACCGGCACACTGGAGACACTCTCCCGGGACGAGGCCAAGGCCAGAGTTCAGTCGCTAGGCGGCAAGGCGACAGGCAGCGTGTCAGGCAAGACGGATTATGTCGTCGCCGGCGCAGACCCCGGCGCCAAGCTTGGCAAGGCAGAAGCATTGGGGGTTCGTGTTTTGAGCGAGACGGAGTTTCTGGCATTATGCGGACCCGATGGAGGCTGAGGCTGAGCCGGATTACAGCCGGAATGGGCACAAAATCTGCCTCTAAAAGCAATAACGCTGACTGCACCTTACACTTGGGTGAACACCTCATGAACGCCGCGCTCCGTCACCTGCCCACGCTATTACTGGCCCTGCATCTAGGTGGCTGCACGATGGTCATGATTGAAAAACAGGGTAAACCCCATCATGCCCACTACAAGGACTGCCCGACGGTGTACCCTCTCTCCCGAATGGAACTGTCCTCCATTGAGTGGGCCTTCTCCGGCAGCCAGACCCCCACCGACACGTGCCTTGCCCACTACTATCCAAAGGCAGCCAAGGACAGCCTTTACCAGACGACGAACCAATGGATGACGCCGCTTTATATCCTCAGCCTGCCGGTCGATGGCACGGTTGATACGCTCACCTTGCCCTTCGCGGCGCTGTCCCATTGAGCATCAAGAGCCGCCTAAGGCACAGCCATCAGGACGCCAGCTAATGCGGATTTACGTGGATGCCGATGCTTGCCCCAATGTGATCAAAGACATACTTTACAAGGCAGCCGAGCGGGTGCAGGTCAGCCTGATCCTGGTCGCCAACCAGTCACTGCAAACCCCGCCCTCGCGCCATATCAGCACCTTGCGGGTCGGTCGTGGATTTGATGTTGCTGACAACGCGATCATCCTGCGACTGGAGGCCGGTGATCTGGTAATTACCGCTGACATTCCGCTGGCGGCTGAAGTGATTGAGTTGGGTGGCCATGCCCTGAATCCAAGAGGCGAGTTCTACACCCGAGAGAACATCAGATCGCGCCTCAATATGCGTGATTTCATGGAAACCTTGCGCGCCAGCGGCATCGACACCGGCGGCCCAGCCGCCTTGAATCAGGCCGACCGGCAGGCCTTTGCCAACCAGCTTGATCGCTTCCTGACCCGCCAGCCCCTGCACCGATAATCACGCACTGAACGATCGGCTGATCTGCGGCAGCAACCTGGTGAACGCCACCCCTAACCGCTGTTCAAGCCGCTGGGCGACGGGCATCAGCTTCGCCACATCCACTGCCGGCATTCCGGCCGCAACCCCCAGACCGATGACATTACCCCGCCCCATCACCTGAAGCCTCAAACTACCCTCCCCGAAGCTCTCTTTGAGCAGGCTCATGCTTTCGCGCAGGGCGGCCACCGGGTTACTCCAGAGATTGATTGCCAGTACCCCGTTAGCAGTGAGCCGTTGCCGCAGGGCCCTGAAAAAAGTCTGATCCAGTACGCCCGCAGCCATACCCTGTTCATCGAAAAGATCCACCATGACCAGGTCGAAGTGTTCGCACTCACCCTTCGGTGGCCGGGTCACCCACTCAACACCATCCGCCTGATGGATGTGCAGACGAGGAGAGTCCGGCAAATCAAAATAACGGCGGGCGATTGCCACGACCGTCGGCCGCAACTCCACCACATCAATCTGGCAGTCGGGAAAATGCCGCAACAGACAGCGCGCCAGCGTGCCTCCCCCCAGTCCCAGCATCAGCACCCGTCGAGGCATTGGCTGAAACAGCAAACTGGCCAGCATGGCACGCGTATAGGGCAGTTCCAGCCGGTCCGGTTCGTCCAGCGCCATCGCACTCTGCTTGGGTGATGAACCGAAATGCAGTGAGCGGATCCCATAGGCGTCAACCACATCAATCAGACCTTCCTCGTCCCGAACCTGATACACCAACTCACCAGCATGTCGTCGCATCCACTCTCTCCTTGATCGTTCACTTAAGGTTACAGATTCGCGGGCAGTCGCCCGCGCTAAGGCTATAATGCGTAACAGCCGGACCGACCGACCGGAGCAGCACATGGACTTTCGACAGCATGCCATCACTCGCCATACCTGACGATAGCAACCATTTTCAGGCCGATCACATCCATCTCCTTCGTCGCAGCTTCCGTCACTGGACCCGGCGTGATCTGGTCAATCCCCGCCTGAGCAACGCCGATGCCGCGCGCTATATCTACACCGCGCCTTTTGTGCTGGTATCGCATGGCACCCAGCCCGACCCCATTTTCAATTACGCTAACCGAACGGCGCTCAGCCTGTTTGGCATGAGTTGGGAAGAAATCACAACGTGTCCATCGCGACTTTCCGCCGAAGCCCCCCTTCGCGAAGAACGGGAGCAACTGCTGAAGGAGGTGGCTGAGCAGGGTTACTCTGAGGGCTACCGCGGCATACGGATCGGCAAGCATGGGCGCCGCTTTGAAATTGAACAGGCTCTGGTCTGGAACCTGTGCGATGAGCGCGGCATTTACCGGGGACAAGCCGCCAGTTTTCGTCATTGGCGTTGGCTCTGAACTCGCCGTCCCTGGCGTTCAGAAATGGAATACTTACAGCAGCAAACAAGCCATGCCCATCACCAACCGAGTCGCCACTCTGCCCTCCGCTACCCTGAGCGTGGCGGCGCTTCTCATCGGCCTCTTTATCGTCGGACCGGCCTTTTCCGCAACTGCAACCGCGACCGCCGAGCCCAGCGAATCTGTGCTCCAGGACAAGGAGCAGGAATTACTCACCAAGCGTCGGGAGATAATAGAAAAGACCCTTGAGCTTCCCCCGGAAATCGCTCGCAGGTTCTGGCCGATCTATGATCAGTTCCAGGCTGACCTGAGCGTAGTCCGCGCGAAACGCCGAGAAATCCTGACCGATCTTGGACATGGGGTTGATGGCATGAGCGAGGAGGAGGCCAAAGAGTATGTCCTCGATAAACTTGAGCACGAAACCAATCGCAGCAGGATCACCCGCGAGTACTTCAACAAACTGGCCCGCTTCATGAGCTACAAAACGCTCGCCACCTATATCCAGGTCGAAACCAAGATACGGGTTTACATCGAAGCGGGCATCGAAGAATCCATCCCGCTGATTCGATGAGTCCCTAACCGTGTACCCAAGGCCCCACCCCAGCGCTGGCGTCCCACGGGTGCCACTCATACTGTTGCTGAACTCTTGCCTCAAGATTTCAATGGCCGCGACGGCCGCAAACCCTGCCGAAAAGCCGAAAGATCCCTTCATGGCATTCAAGCAATACGGGCACGAGATAGGCCGCATGATCCAAAAGGAGTTCAATATCAAGCAGTCCGCCGATGGGACCGCCGGCGGCACTGATACCAATACCACCCTCAAACAATATTCTCTAGCCGTCAGCACGTCTGATCGGGCTTACTTTTTCAAGGGCCGCTATGACAGGTCGAGAGCACGCCTTCCAGAAAACATCGACGCATGGCGCGAAAGACCTGATATCGCCAACCCTGGCCCGGACCTGGCTAACTGGCCGAATAGCGCTTTCACGCTGCCACAAGGTCGGGCTTACATTGAGTTCGAGCCGCTGAGTTACACGGCAGCGACCAGCGGGCCTTCTCCGCAGGCAGGCCAGTATGGGATGGATTTCCTGCTGCGCTATGGGCTGACTGACGACATTGAACTGCGGATTTTCGGCAACGGCCCGACCCGAACCCTGGGCGACGTGCAGGCCTGGAATTTCTCCCCCCTGGCCTTCGACACCAAAGTCCATTTATGGGGAGAGCAACAAGATATATTCCTGCCCGCTGTCGGAGTAGAGGCTTACATTCAAACCCAGTGGCTGGGCAACACCAATACCAATTCAGGGACCCAACCCAGTATCAGTGTTAACTTCGACCAGTCGCTGCCATGGGAAATTGACTTCGAGTACAACCTGGGGGGCGTCAGAACCCAGCAGCAACTTGACGGAGAAACCGTAAGCGCCTGGGAACTGGGGGTTCAATGGTCGCTGCAGCGTGACTTTTTTGATAAGGATATCGCCCTGTTCATCCACGGCTACTGGAACGCTCCCAGCCTGCCCCGAGTGCCTGTTACTGGCAACCAGAGCAGCACCCCTCACACCGATGGCGGCAACTACAACCAGAATGTCGTGGGTGCAGGATTTATCTGGACCATCAATTCCCGGGTTGCCGTATGGGGCCAGAGCAGCGCCGGCACCAACAGCTCAACCCCGTCGCTACTCAGCAACCTGGGCTTCGCCGTTGCCTTCTAGCATGGCGCCAGCAAAGGCCAGCGGCATTCGCTCCCCTGCAGATTCGGGTCAGGACCGCTCGTACCGCTGCAATTGCCCTGACGCCAGCATTTGATCGAGTTCTGCGATCACCCGTCTGTCCTCCACATCCAGCAGGTCATAGAGCTCGCGTAACTTTTTGCGGCGCTGATTGACTTCGAAACCGATAGCGGCGAACAACAGCACTCCGAACACCCCGGTGATGGCCTGGTTAAACTGCTCCATGGATCCTCCGTTGATATGACACTGTGTAAACGGGTGAATGGCAATATTCGACGGCTGATTGCAAAGGGTCAGCCTACCATGACTTCGCTACCCGAACGCAGTACCTCAATGGCACCATTCAGGCCATCGCGGTGAAGCTTCTTGCGGATGTCCCTATCGATATTGGCGCTATCGCGGTGCGTCGTCAGGAAATTAAGAAATTGCCTCAACACCTCGGCGGTCTTTTCAGACTCCCACAGCACGCCCATATTCAGATGGAAGCCATGGTAGTCATCCGGCCTTGCCGCTCCTTTCACGTTCATGTCCCGCGCCATAAGAATAGGGTCCTTGCCTATCAAGTGCGGATGCCGCTTCAAGAGCGCGACCGACTGCTCACGGTTAAGCACATAAAGCGGGTCGTCGTTCTGAAATTCGGTGATCATTGCCAGATTCTCCCGAACAATCTTGGTGCACGTGGTATTCCACCCGGAATCAATCAGGAAAAACTGGAACCGGGCACTGTTACCCTGAATCGGCATGTCGGTCATTCCATTGTTGGCGGGTTTATCAGATGCCATGATGTTCTCCAGGTTAAGGATTGAGGTTAATATTCGCACGAATAGGATAATAGGTTCAGGCGCTTGGACCCCTATCCCCAGCCCGCGAATCGGGTTCGGTTATTGCCCCTCGTCCGGTGACAGGGGCGGTCCGATATGCTGCCCCAAGGTTGCAATGCGCCCAGCAGAACAGTCAGGAGAATAACAGATTCAGGATGATTCCCGGACTCGCCAAAAGGCCTGACACCCGGTCGACTGGGGAATCTATTGAAAGCCCCGTCTCATGCTGATTCGGAAACAACCGATATACCAGCAGCAGTTTAATTGCCCTGCGGCTGTGTTGAATGATAAAAACTGCCACAGATTGTGGGCAATCATCGCCGCACAGCCTCACCCAAAACGGGAGCCGCGCACTCATGGCATCGGTCAATCCGGTGCAGCAAAACCCGTCCGCTCCAGCCCTACCATTGAGTCCGATCCCCATGCTATCCGTACCGCGCTTCTTTTTAACCTGCCAACTCCTCACGATTCTGGCCGGTTGTTGGCCCATGACATCGGTGTGGGCCAGCACTCCAGCCAGTCTGGATGAGATTCTGCAACAAATCCAACAGCTAAAAACGACCTACGAAACCAGAATCACATCCTTGGAACAACGACTCAAGCAAACAGAAAAACAGAAAGCCGAGGACACCGAGCATATCCGCACACTGGAAAGGCAAGTCGAAGGGCTCAAGGGCAAGACAGTTCCAACGGCGCCCCTGTCAACGCCCACAGCACCCGCCTCCGCTACGGTAGAGCTAAAGAATGGCGCACCGCCCAGACAAACGGAACAGAACAACCCACCAACGGCCTCCTTGACATCAAGCCCGATGGTCAGCGAAGGCCCCATCATGGCACCTACCCCCAAGGGGTCTCACCTCAAAAGAAATGGGGCGGTTCTCATAGATGAACCGGACGCCGACATTCCGTTTTCCATGAAGGCCAATTTATCCATGGAGGGACGTTATTCCTATTTCGGACGGACCAAGGATTACTGGACGCCCAACAATCAACCCCCACAGACCATTGAGGATTACAGCGTCATCGAACTCAACCGGTTCATGTTTATGGTGTCAGGTTATGCCTTCAATCCAAAACTGAACTACGCCTTCATGATGTTCGGCTCCTCGGCCGCAGGCGCTTACATGCCACTGGGCTATGCCGGCTACGACTGGATGCCGGAAATCAAGGGTCGCATAGGTGTCTCGAAAGCCCCTGGAACACGCGAATGGACAGACTCGTATAACGCTACCCTGGGCGCCGACAGAACCATGGCCACCACCTACTTTAGACCCAACTGGACGCCGGGTGCGTGGCTGGAGGGGATCATTGAGAAAACCTTCTATTACGAATTATTCGTCGGCAACTCGTTCGGGGGTTCTTCCAATAACTCAACAGCAAACCGGGTAGGTACCGGAATGCTGTATTCAATTAACGGCAAATGGGAGCCACTGGGGGAAATGGGTTTTGGCATATCGGATCTCGCCTGGCATGATAACTTCACCATGCGTTTGGGCGGTTCAGGGACTTATATAAATATGATTGATACCGCTGGCTACTACGGTAATTCAAACCCGGATAACACGATCGTTCGGCTATCGAACGGCACTCCGCTCAATGCTGAGGGGGCACTAGGACCGGGTAGTCAGAGCGATTCCGGAGACATTTTCCTGGGCACACTGGATTGGGCGTTCAAATACAACGGTTTTGCACTGGCAACAGAGTTCATGTACCGCAATTTATCCAATCCTGGCTGGAGAGGAACACCGGGGATTATCAATACCCTGAATGACTATGGCGGGTACCTTCAGGGCAGCTATTTCCTACTTCCGAAAAGCCTTGAGCTATTCGGACGATCCTCAATCGTGAGTGGGCGTTTTGGCACCCCCTGGGAAGCGGGCGGGGGTGTCAACTGGTATCCCATTGCCATGGTGCCCAACTGGATCATTACCTGGGAATCCCTGTTTATTCAGAACTCACCTGCCCAAAACCTGCTGACGCCTTATCGGGCCGGCATGAGCGGGGTAGTGGGTCAAATGCAGATGAAACTCTCGTTCTAGTACCAGGAAAATACCCACACTTCTGTTGGGGGTAGCGGCCCTCACTCCCCGCCGCCAATAAAGACATGCAACACCCCCTTTAGAATATCCTGAAGGGGTACAGCAAGCGCCAGAACCGGAATAAAGGGCAGAAGGATCGCAACAAAAAGAGGAACCAGACCCTCTCGGGTAAACGGCAGAGTGGTCATTTCTCTTACTCCCCTCACCATGGCATTCATATCCGTTATTGAGGAAAATTCAGGCGCTGCCAGTTCACCTACACTTATTGCCCCTGGATGGGGATTATTCCACTTCTCATCAAATACCTGACAATATCGCTGGGCAAGCCCCTCATAATTGAAGAGCGCTTTATCCTTGGCTTCTACCATTGGCGTTATGAAAAAAAACAGTGGCGCGGTGAAGATCAAAAAAATGAACCCTGCGCCGCCTGCGATAAAGCCCTTCAAACCTATCTCGGTCGTGCCAGAGGAAAGAACATAATCAGCCACTGCACCTGCAACACTCGCACTAAAAGCCAGTGCCAAAGGAAAGAAGGCCTGCACGGCATCCCCGATAAAGGCCAAACCGCCCCTCCGATCCGGATGCGCAGGTTTAATGATCAAATCAAGCCTTGCCACGCCGTATAACACCCGCCACCAAATCAGCAACCGAAATAGCCAGCGGAACATCAGAAACTGCAAAAAGGGTTTACTGATACCGAAATACCACATGCCGGCCCAACTCAGGGAGGATCCCATGAGGGTCCAGCCCCCATGAGCCAGTTCTCGCATTAATTCGGCGACAGCCTGCGCCTCGAAGAGGGCCAGCAGCAACAAGGCGATCTCAACCGCTTTGGACTCCTGCCATTTCAGGGCACGGGCCAAGAGATCGATATAGGCCTGCCGATCTTTGGGCGAAACCACGCCGGAGACCAGCGCATGACTCAATGCTTTTTCGAGGCGGGCTCTTACCGCTGTTTCGCTGAGGATCAGCAGGGGTAAAGAGACAAAAAAACGCGCGTAGGTGGGAATATGGGTCAGCAAATCCTCATTCAGAGCAAGACCAGCGCCATCTTTGAGGAATAGCGGCTGGAGCCAGCACAGCAAGAGCAACGGTACCCAGGTCAGCCCGATGCCGGAAAATACCTGTCGCCCGAGAGGTTGACGCCCTTCATTTATGAGGCGGAGGGAGCACCGAAGGCGGTAAAACGGCCCCCCCGCGCCCAAGGGAAAAACGATCGAATGGTCTTCACGAGAATTCATTCACGATCCT
>JBILXN010000057.1:0-12399 GCA_044378425.1 Methylococcaceae bacterium | reverse complement strand
GATGCCGGCGCATGGAGCGTCCGGATCTACTGCAAGCCCTTCATTCGGTGGGTATGGCTGGGCGGGTTGCTGATGATGGCGGGCGGACTCTGCGCGGTGATGGATCGCCGCTACCGACTGGCCACCTCGGCCCGAACCGTAGGGACTGCTGTCCCCAAACCCACACCGGCAGCGTAGCCTGAAGGCCCTGCCCGCCTCACTCCCAAGAGCATCCTATGAATTCGCGTTTGCTGAAGTACCGCTTTCTAATCCCGCTGATCGTGTTCGGCGTGATGGTGATTTTCCTCTGGATCGGGTTGCGGCTTGACCCACGCGCCGTACCCTCGCCCCTGATCGGCAAACCCGCCCCCGCCTTCAGTCTACCGCGAGTGGCCGATGAGGCCCGAACCCTCGGCCCCGGCGACTTCAGGGGACAGGTGGTGCTGGTGAATGTGTGGGCATCCTGGTGTGTTTCCTGCCGTCAGGAGCACCCGGTCCTGCTGCAACTGGCTCGACAGAACATCGTTCCGATTTACGGACTCAACTACAAAGACACCCAGACCGCCGCTCAAAACTGGCTGACACAACACGGCAACCCCTATGTCGCCAGCGGCTTTGACGCTGATGGCCGGGTGGGCATCAACTGGGGGGTTTATGGGGTGCCAGAAACCTTCGTGGTCGATCAGGCCGGCATCATCCGCCATAAATTCACCGGCCCGGTAACCGCGGAAGCGCTGGAATCGGAACTCCTGCCGCTGATTCGCCAACTCCAGCAGGCGGCACCGCAATGAGGACGCTGTTACTCGCCATCCTCATGGGCATCACCCTCACCGCTCAGGCGGTCGAGGTACGGGAATTTGCCGACCGCGAAAAACAGGCCCGCTACGAGCGACTTATCGGCGAGTTGCGCTGTCTGGTCTGCCAGAATCAGTCACTGGCCGATTCCGACGCCGATCTAGCCGGGGACCTGCGCAACGAAGTCTACGGCATCATCCAGAGTGGCCAAAGCGAAGCCGAGGCCATTCGCTTCCTTACCGACCGCTATGGCGACTTCGTTCTCTACCGACCACCCGTCAACGCGATGACGCTGCTGCTCTGGATCGGACCCGGTCTGATGCTGATGGGGGGTGGTCTGTTCCTCTGGAGCAAAGGCCGCCAACGCGCCAGAACCCAGACCCCTGAACTGAGCGAGGCTGAACGCCAACGGCTTGATCGCCTGACCCGCCGCCTGCAGCCCAAGGAGTGACCATGACTGCATTCTGGATCACCGCAGCACTGATGGTGCTGACCGGCGCCCTGTTTTTTCTGCCTGCCCTCCGTAGCGGCCCGCGCCAGCAAGCCATTGACCGGGCAAAACTGAATATCCTGCTGCATCAGCAACGAAAGGAAGAATTAAGCCGCGAGGCCGGAACCGCCGATCTTGCCGGCCTGATTGCCGAATCAGAACGCAACCTGCTGGGCGACCTCGAAGAAGCTGACGAGGAGCCGGCGCCGCCCACCGCAGCGGGCCGAACCCCGCTGGTGACTGCACTGTTGCTGACCCCCCTGCTGGCTCTGGCGCTCTATTACGCCTTGGGCAGACCGGATCTACTGAGTCAGCCACCGGTCAACACCATGGCGGAGACACAGAAATCCATTGAACAACTGGCACAGCGCCTTGGCGCAAATCCGAACGATCTTGAGGGCTGGGTGCTGCTCGGCCGGTCGCTGCAGATAACCCGTCAGCCCGACCCCGCCGCCCGCGCCTATGAATTCGCACTGAAACTCGCGCCCGACAATCTTGACCTGATGGGCTATTACGCCGAAGCCCTGGCCGAAACCCAACAGGGTGCGATGCAGGGCAAGCCCGCCGATCTCGTCCGGCAGATTCTGGCACAGGATCCGAAGCATAAGAGCGGTCTGTGGCTGGCGGGCATAGCCGCCGCCGAAACAGGCGACATCAGGGCAGCGCTAAATTACTGGGGTCAGCTGCGAGCGCAGTTCCGCCCCGAGAGCCCGGAGGCACAACAGATCAGCGATTACATGAGCAGGGCCGAAGCCGAGCTGTCATCCAGCCCCGGCACACCCAACAAGCCGACCACGGCAGCCGGACCCGGCAAGCGAATCAGGGTAACAGTCGCGTTGGCTGATGAGATCAAGGCTCAGACCGGTCCTGATGATGCCGTCTTTATTTTTGCCAAGGCCGCCGAAGGCCCGCCCATGCCACTGGCAGTGGTCAGGAAACAGGTACGGGATTTGCCGATTGAAGTGATACTGGATGACTCGATGGCCATGATGGCGGGAATGAATCTCTCGCGCTTCGAACGGCTAATCGTCGGCGCAAGGGTATCCAAAAATGGCCAGCCGACACCCACGGCAGGCGATCTGCAAGGCCTTACTGCGCCCGTGACAGCGGGCCAGGACAGCGCCTATGCCATCACGATTGATCAGGTCGTCGGCCCGAAATAGGCCGCCTGCTCCGCCGCATCCGACGCCTCACCCCATAGCCAGGCGGCGCCCCGCACGCCGCTGGAATCACCATGGCGTGGCGGCAACAGTTCGGTATCGACCCGGTCAGAAAAGACATACTGGCCCCATTGCTTCGGCACATTGGCATAGAGCCGGGCACAGTTCGACAACCCGCCACCGAGCACTATGGCGTCGGGATCCAGCAGATTGATGACGTGAGCGAGGCCGCGCGCCAGCCGGTCCTCGTACCGCTCGAACGCCGCACTGCAGGCGGGGTCGCCCGCCAGAGCCCCTGTCAGCATGGCCGGGACCGTTAATGCCTTACCGCTATTCGCGAGACAATCCCGCACAAGACCCGGGCCAGACAGAAAGGTCTCAATGCAGCCCTGCTTGCCGCAATAGCAGTTAGGGCCGGGCCGTTCGTGGGCTTGCGGCCACGGCAGTGGGTTGTGGCCCCATTCCCCTGCGATGGCATTGGGGCCTTGCAGCAACCGGCCCTGCACGACGATGCCGCCACCGACGCCGGTGCCGAGTATGACGCCAAACACCACACCGCGCCCGGCTGCCGCACCATCAGACGCCTCTGACAGTGCAAAGCAGTCTGCATCATTCGCAATGCGTACCGGCTGCTTGAGCAAGACCTGTAAATCATCCACCAGTGGCTGACCGATCAGGCAGACCGAGTTGGAATTCTTCAAGCACCCGGTGGCCCGCGACACGGCCCCTGGCGTACCGATGCCGATGCTGCCGTAGCCGCCCAACTCACTTTGCGCCCGCTCCACCAGCATCATGATGGCCTGTAAGGTGGCCGGATAGTCGCCCTGCGGCGTCTCCACCCGCTGGCGCCAGCACATTTCACCCGCCTGATTGAGCGCAACCAATTCGATTTTGGTACCGCCAAGATCAATGCCAAATCTATATCGCATAAGATAGTCACACCCCATGATTGCGAACGATGCGAATGGCCCTGTTGGGCCTCCAGCCTGCAAAGCGGGCCGATGCCTGCGGAATCCGACCCGTGGTTAAACCGGGCAAAGCCGGTTTGCCGAAGGGTATCATCTAACGCCTTGGCACTTTGAATCCATCACCTTGACAACCCCAACGCCAACCATGACCCACCACACGCTTGCACAACGCGACCTTGCCGTGCTCTGGCACCCCTGCACCCAGATGAAGGATCACGAAACGCTGCCGCCCATCCCGATCCGCCGCGGTGCCGGTGTATGGCTGGAAGATTTCGACGGCAATCGCTACCTCGATGCCATCAGTTCCTGGTGGGTCAACCTGTTCGGCCATTGTCATCCCTACATCAATGCGGCACTCAAAAATCAGCTGGATAGCCTGGAGCACACCATTCTGGCCGGTTTCAGCCATGAACCGGCCATTACATTGGCCGAACGGCTGACGCAACTGGCACCCGCCGGGCTCACGCGCTGCTTTTATGCCGACAACGGCTCTTCGGCGGTCGAAGTCGCGCTCAAGATGAGCTTCCACTATTGGCGCAACAGTGGCCAGCCGGCGAAGACCCGTTTCATGACCCTGAGCAACAGCTACCACGGGGAAACTCTGGGCGCACTCGCCATGGGTGACGTAGCGCTGTACAAAGACACCTATGCCCCGTTGCTGCTGACGCCCATCACAGTACAAAGCCCGGATTGCTATGCGCGCGAGGACGGCGAAAGCTGGGCCGAATACAGTCGCCGCAGTTTTGTCCACATGGAAGATGCGCTGGCCCGCTACGCCTCGGAGACCGCCGCGGTCATCGTCGAGCCGCTGGTCCAGTGCGCCGGCAACATGCGCATGTACGACCCCGTCTATCTCAGCCTGCTCCGTGATGCCTGCGACCGGCATGGCGTGCATCTGATCGCCGACGAGATAGCCGTCGGTTTTGGCCGCACCGGCACCCTGTTTGCCTCGGAACAGGCGGGTATCCGCCCGGATTTCATGTGCCTGTCGAAAGGACTGACCGGCGGCTATCTGCCTCTGTCCTGCGTACTGACCACCGCTGATGTGTATGCGGCTTTTTACGATGAATACAGCCAATTAAAGGCCTTCCTGCATTCGCACAGCTACACCGGCAATGCACTAGCCTGTCGCGCGGCGCTAGCGACTCTGGACCTGTTCGAGCGAGAGGACACGCTGGCCCGTAACCAGATCCTGGCCGCACACATGGGCGCTGCTGCCGCGCCTCTCGCCGAGCACCCGCAGGTAGCCGAGGTACGCCAGACCGGAATGATTGTCGCCATCGAAATGGTGCGCGACAAGGCCCGCCGGGAGGCCTACCCCTGGCAGGAGCGCCGCGGCCTCCGCGCTTACCGCCACGCACTGACGCGCGGTGTGCTGCTCAGGCCGCTGGGCAATGTGATTTACTTCATCCCACCCTACGTCATTAGCCCCGATGAAATCACGCTAATGGCCACAGTGGCCGCCGAAAGTATCGCTATCGCAACAGCAGACTGAGATGCGCATCTCCCGACTCTACACCAGCACCCACCTGACCGGCGGCAAAACGCTGCAACTGGACGAGAACAGCGGCCACTATCTGCGCACTGTGCTGCGGGTCAAAAAAGGCTGGCAACTGACGGTATTCAATGGCGATGGCTGGGAGTTCGACGCCACCGTCGAGCGTATCAGCCGCGACGAGGTGTGGCTGAACATCGGCGCAAGTCGGCAGCGCGATACCGAATCGCCGTTGTTCACCCACCTGGGGCTGGGCATTTCGCGCGGTGAGCGTATGGATTTTGCCATCCAGAAGGCGGTGGAACTGGGCGTCAGCCGGATCAGCCCGCTGCTGACCGAACATTGCGTGGTGCGACTCGATGAGGACAAGAGAGACGCCCGCCTCCAACACTGGCTGCGGATCGCCCAAAGCGCCTGCGAGCAAAGCGGTCGCAACCGGATTCCGGCGATTGATGAGCCACTGGCCCTGACCGACTGGATCACACAACAGGCGGGCCTGAGGCTCTTTTTCGATCCTCAGGGCGACGTCAGCCTGAGAACACTGCCACCGCCGACAGACGGGGCTGTCTGCCTGCTATCGGGCCCCGAAGGGGGCTTCGCCGAACGGGAACGCCACTGGGCCCGGTCAGCCGGCTTCATACCGGTCCGACTCGGACCCCGCATCCTTCGCACCGAAACGGCGGTTGTGGCAACCCTGGCGGCAGTGCAAACCTTGTGGGGTGATTGGGGCTGAAGCGGTCGCGTCAGTCCCTGAAATTGGTGAACTGCAAGGGCATGTCCAGTTGCTCCTGGCGTAACAGGGCCATCGCCTCCTGCAAATCGTCCCGCTTCTTCCCGGTCACCCGAATCTGCTCGCCCTGAATGGCGGCCTGGACTTTGATCTTGCTATCCTTGATCAGCCTGACGATCTGCTTGGCCAGCGGCGTATCAATACCCTGCCGCAGGGTGATGGTCTGGCGGGCCTGCCGGCCATTGATCTGGGGGGGATCAGTCTTCAGGCACTGGAGGTCGATACCTCGTTTGGCAAGACGGGGATGTAACATTGCCCTCATCTGCTCAAGCTGAAAGTCATTCTCGGCCTGCAAGTTCACCACCCCCTCGCTGACCTCCAGTTTGGCGCCACTGCCCTTGAAATCAAAACGCGTCGCCACCTCGCGGCTGGTCTGATCGACGGCATTGGTGACTTCATGCAGATCAATTTCCGAAACAATATCGAATGAGGGCATGCGCTGACTCCTGAACGCTACAGTGCTCTTAATTTGCAGATGGCCTCATAGGCCTTCTGGATTTTCTGGGTTTTTTCGGTGGCCTTGGTCATCTGCTGCTCCGAAAGGCCCTGAGCCGCCAACTTGTCGGGATGGTGTTTGCTGACCAGTCGTCGGTAGGCCTTTTTGATCTCGTCATTGGTCGCCGTCGGCGTCAACCCCAGGGTCCGATAGGCATCGGCCAGGGGGGTCACCTCTCGCCGTGGCGGCTGATACCGCTTCTGCTGTTCACGCCGACCCGAGGCCAGGCCCGCCAGCCGCTGCTCAGCCTCAAGACGGGTGCGGATCCCGAAGAACTCGAAACGGGAAAATCGGGCGATATCACACAGATGCAGCAGCAGGGCTTCCTTGGCGGGATGCATGCCGTGTTCACCCAGCGCTGCATCCACCTGCAGTTCGATGAAGGTGCGCAGCAAGGGAGCACGTTGAGGCTTGACGGCCAGAAAGGAGGCCATGGCCGCATCAATATCAAAAAACTCATGTTTGCCGTCGGCAAACAGCTGCATCGCCGCCTTGCGGGAATCGCCCCGCAGACCCAGCCTGTCCATGATCCTGCGGGCAGCGTCAATTTCGGCATCGGTGACACGGCCGTCGGCTTTGGCAATGTTACCCATGATGGGAAACAGCGCCGTGCAAAAAGCAGACATCAGGTGGTGGGATTCGGCCTGCCCCAAGCCCACCCCTGACAGCCGCAGATCACCACTATCGCGATCCATCTGATGACCGAAGGCGGCCCCCAGTACGGCACCCACAGGGCCACCCATAATGAAGCCGAACGCCCCGCCCACAACTTTGCCCAGCCAGCTCATCTCGCCTGAACGCTCTGATATTGTTGCAATGAAGTGCCGAAACTTACATGATTGACGCCATTTCTCATAGCCCATTCTAACGCCATGACAGCTCTTGAAACCGTTCACGAAACCGCATTGCGCCATCTGCCCCTTCGGGCCAGAGGCAAGGTCCGCGATATTTACGAAATAGACGACCAGCACATGCTGATCGTCACCACCGACCGCATTTCAGCGTTCGACTGCATCCTGCCAGACCCCATTCCCGGCAAGGGCCGCGTGCTGACCTCGGTTTCGAACTTCTGGTTCGACAAACTCGGCGCTATCGTGCCACATCACCTGACCGGGATGGCACTCAGCGAAGTGCTGACCGATCCCGATGAATGCAGCGCACTGGAAGGCCGGGCGATTGTAGTCAAAAAGCTCAGGGCACTGCCGGTCGAGGCCGTGGTCCGGGGGTATCTGATCGGATCTGGCTGGAAGGACTACCAGGCCAGCGGCGCGGTCTGCGGGATTGCCCTGCCACCGGGTCTGGTGCTGGCCGGCAAACTACCCGAGGCACTGTTCACACCCTCGACCAAGGCTGATTTCGGCGATCATGACGAAAACATCAGCTTTGAGCAGGCCTGTGCAACGCTCGGCTCTGCCCTGGCGACACAGGTGAGGGATGTCAGTCTCAGACTGTACTCTGAGGCCGCCGCGTATGCGCTGCAACGCGGCATCATCATCGCCGATACCAAGTTTGAATTCGGGCTGGATGAGTCCGGAATACTCCACCTGATCGACGAGGTGCTCACGCCTGATTCCAGCCGCTTCTGGCCGGTTGACCAGTACCAGCCGGGCGTCAGTCCGCCCAGTTTCGACAAGCAGTTCGTGCGCGACTACCTGGAAAGCCTGGACTGGAACAAGGCGCCGCCAGCCCCGCATCTGCCAGCCGACGTCATCAGCCGAACCGCCGCCAAATACCGCGAGGCCGAAGCACGGTTGACCGAAGCCTGAACAGCCCTCCACTCTCCCCGGCGCTCAAACTGCCGCGGCATCCAGACGCTGGCGCAGCGCCCTGACCTCGTCAATCCGCGCCCGGCGCAGGGCACTCCCTAATTCGGCCCCCCTGTACCCCTGAGCGAGCAGGGGTTGCACCGGAACCGCCCGCGCCGCCTGATGGGCAGCACGCAGCCAGTCGGCCTGGGGATAGGGACGCTGCTCAAAACCCGTCCGGCCCCGCGCATCCGCCTCGCAAGCCAGTAAAAAAGACGCCAACCCATCCGGCTGCCGGAAGCTGTCAAGCCGCTGCAGCAGATCAACCACGGTGCCGGGCCGCAGACCCAGCGCCCGATGGCAATGGCCGTGATAACGCAACACCCGCTCGGCCAGCCTGCGATAGTCATGGGGCAGCTTGAGTCGCTCTGCCAGATGCTGTAGCGGCACCAGCCCGGCCTTTTCATGACCCCAATGGCGCGGCCAGCGCTCCGGCGGAGTCAGCCCCTTGCCCAGATCATGCGTGAGCGCGGCAAATCGGACACTGGGGTCGGGGGAAAGCCGGGCGGCCTCTGCCAGCACCATCAGGGTATGAATGCCGGTGTCGATTTCGGGATGATGTTCGGGCGATTGCGGCACCCCGAACAGACAGTCGATTTCGGGAAACAGGCGAGCCAGGGCGCCACATTCACGCAGCACGCCGAAAAAAGCGCCCGGAGTAGCCTCCAGCAGGGCCTTGGCGAGTTCTGCAAACACCCGTTCCGGCACCAGCGCATCGACCTCACCGGCGACCACCATCGCCCGCATCAGATCCATGGTCTCCGGCGCCACCCCAAACCCCAGCGCGGCAAAGCGGGCAGCAAATCGGGCAAGCCGCAGGATACGCACCGGGTCTTCGCTGAAGGCGGGCGACACATGGCGCAGCAACCGTTGCTGAAGATCATGACAGCCGCCATAAGGATCAATCAGTTGACCGTCCTCGGCACGGGCCATGGCGTTAATGGTCAGGTCGCGCCGCAACAGGTCCTGCTCCAGCGTGATATCGGGTTCGGCATGCACGACAAACCCACGATAACCCGGTGCCGTCTTGCGCTCGGTTCGGGCCAGAGCATATTCCTCCCGGGTTTTGGGATGCAGAAACACCGGAAAATCCTTCCCCACCGGTCGGTAGCCCTGTGCCAATAGATCATCAGGCGTGGCGCCGACGACCACCCAGTCCCGCTCCTGCACCGGCCGTTCAAGCAGGGCATCCCGTACCGCGCCACCGACCAGATAGATTTTCATGAATGGTCACACCCGCTTACGAATCAAGGTGGGTTATTCTACCGCCTACCGCCTCGTCGGGAGGCAGATCACGCAACCGTCCCGCATGACTCAACGCTTACGCAACAGGCCGACCTGATGCAGACCCTCGGCCTTTATCTCATCTTTGGCGGCTTCGCCGGCTTGCTGTCGGGGCTGTTCGGCATTGGCGGCGGGGTGATCATCGTGCCCTTTCTGGTCTGGCTGTTCACGGCTCAGGGCTTTTCCGAATCGCTGATCATGATCATGGCGGTAGCGACGTCGCTGGCGACGATTACCCTGACATCCCTCTCCGCCACCTACTCCCACCACCGCCACGGCGCCATCGACTGGCACACGGTCGCCCGCATCGGGCCGGGAACGGCTGTCGGCGCGGTACTGGGCGCCCTCATCGCCGATTGGTTGCCGGCCCACTGGTTCAAACTGATCTTTGCCACCTTTCTGCTGCAGGTCGCCCTGCGGATGCTGCGCAAAGGCCCCAGCCAGAGCGAGAGCCGATCCATACCGACATTAACCGGCCGGCCGTTGACTGTCGCCGGCACCCTGATCGGCGCGCTCTCGTCCATACTGGGTATCGGGGGCGGCACCCTGAGCCTGCCTTTTCTGACGTGGAGCGGCTACCCGCTCCGTCAAGCCATAGCCCTCTCCTCTGCCTGTGGTTTTCCCATCGCCGTTTTTGGCACTGCCAGCTATATCGGGCTGGGCTGGGGGACGACCGGCCTGCCCGCCTGGAGTGTCGGTTTCGTTTACCTGCCCGCGTTTGCCGGCATCATCATGACCAGCATGGCCTTCGCGCCACTCGGCGTGCGCATGGCGCACCGGCTACCGATCAACGGACTTCGCACGCTGCTCGCGGTTGCACTCGCCATCATCGGCCTCAGAATGTTGGGTCAGAACCTGCTCTGACCCGCAAGGCACGCCGGAGGATGACAGACGGGGTAAGCGCCATTAAAGAAGAGCACATTAACGCCGGCGACATTCTGCTGGCGCCACGCAGCCAAGCGGGCGGTTTCCCGCCTACCGCCGAAGGCAAACCCCTCCGCCGCCCTCGCCTTTTCACGAGCCAAAATCCTGCCCATGAATCGCAAAGCCCGCATCGAAATCGAATACTGTACGCAATGCCGCTGGCTGCTCAGGGCGGCCTGGCTGGCGCAGGAACTCCTGACAACGTTTGAGGATGAACTGGGGGGCGTGACCCTCGTTCCGGGTAGCGGCGGTATTTTTGAAGTTCGCCTGGCTGACCGTACCCTCTGGTCCCGCCAACAGGAAGGTTGTTTCCCTGACGCCAAACAACTGAAGCAACGCGTCAGGGATGTCATCGCTCCCGAGCGGAGCCTCGGCCACAGTGATCGCTGATGTTAGCCCGCACGGATCGGGCCAGGGCACGCCTTGGCGGGATATCAGGCCCATCAATCACTGCAGGGTCACTGCTGACATGTGCCCTGGGCAGTCCAGTCGACCAGGAAAACGCTTGAATGCAGTCAGTCGGCCGCCAAACCGCACCAAAATCAACCTGCCAAGGTCAATCTGGATATAAAATACGCCTTCAATCTGGGGGTACCCTTCACGCAATGAGATCAGGTATAGCGAATGTCCCTTCCTAATGCGACCTACCGTCGTCTGGCTAGCCTGCTGTTGGCATTCAGTCTTACAGGGTGTGCGGCCCATCTGCTGGATGCCGATAATCCCACGGTTGTGAGTGAGGCCGTTACCGTTGAGCGTGACCCATTCAAGGGAACCGTCGTCTACAAGGGACCCAGCATCACCAACCGGCATGATGATGGCTCGGGTGCGCCGGAGGTCGAAGAGGTCTATCTTCACGCGCGCACCGAAAAAGACAAACCCACCCGCTTTTTCCTCAACGTCATCGACTACTATGAGGGTGATTGGCGCGGATTTGACCAGGCGTTTGACCAGGAAGGCAGGAAGTTTCATGCCCTCGCCGTCAGACACAAGGTCAACTGCGCCCTTTTCTGCGGCTTTGACGAGGTGCTTGAAATCGAACTCTCCGCTGGCTACCTCAAGGATCACACCAGCACCGGCATCGTAATGCGTCTTTACGGGCCTGCAGGCGCTGCCTCTGCGGCTTTCGCCCTCCCTGCGGGCTACGTGCAGGGCTTTCTTCAGGGTGCTTACGCGCGCTGATACCCGCGGCCTATCAGGCAGGACAGTTTGTCCTTCCCCATAGACCATTCACACTGCGGCAGACTGCCCTTTTCATTCATTCAGACACGAATTCATGCCATTGCATCTCGACACCCCACCCCATGCTGACCAGGTGACTGGCCTCAGGGACGCCCTGCGGCGCTGTAAACAGTCTTTTCTGACGGCCGGCTTCATCAGTTTCTTTATCAATATTCTGGTGCTGGTACCGATGGTTTACATGATGCAGGTCTACGACCGCGTCATGACCAGCAGCAGCGTATCCACCCTGACGATGCTCACTCTTCTGCTGGTATTTCTGCTCACCGTCATGGGCCTGCTGGAATGGGTGCGGTCACAAATTCTTGTGGTCACCAGTAACCGTCTTGATCAGCTCCTCAACACCCGCGTGTTTGATGCCATGTTCAAATCGGCGCTCGCCAGTAGCGGACGCAACGTCACCGCGCAACCGTTGAGTGATCTTTTGCAACTGCGCCAGTTTTTAACGGGTAACGGGCTGTTTGCCTTTTTTGATGCCCCCTGGTTACCCCTCAATCTTGTGGTCATGTGGTGGTTTCACTGGAGTTACGGGGTTATCGGTCTGGTATCGGCGCTGATCCTCATGAGCCTGAATCTCTGGACTGAACTCTCCACCCGGGATCTACTCAAGCGGGCCAATAACGAATCAATAGAATCCAGCCAGCAGACCCAGCGCAACCTCAGGAACATCGAAGCGATTGAGGCCATGGGCATGCTGTCCCGTCTGCGGGACCGTTGGCAGCACAAGCAGTCCCAGGTTATCGCTCATCAGAGCAAGGCCAGCGGCAAGGCGGGGCTGATCTCATCCATGTCCAAGCTCTACCGCACCATGATCCAGTCGCTGATTCTGGGCCTTGGGGCTTATCTGGCCATACACAAGGAAATTTCTCCCGGCGCCATGATCGCCGGCTCGTTACTGCTGGGCCGTGCGCTGGCTCCGCTGGATCTGCTGATTGGCAGCTGGAAGGGCTTTGTGGGCGCACGGGATGCCTATGAGC
>JBILXN010000219.1:0-3625 GCA_044378425.1 Methylococcaceae bacterium | reverse complement strand
AATCGTCTCCACCGGCAAATACAGTGTAGGTGTTGCGATAGCAGCGGACGCCGTCTTCATCGCCCTGGTCGCACAACCACGGCAGATAGATGGCAAAAAAGGCGTTGACCTGGCGTGAAAGGGCTGAGAGTTTGGCAAAACTGGGCCGCTCCAGTCCCTTTTCGAAGATGCGTCCCAGGTTATCCACATCGCCCTTAAGCGTCATCAGGGCTTCCTGACCGAGCCAGCGATTGTCGCCGTCGCCGATCTTACGATCGTCACGAGCCAGGTGGTTCAGGGTTTTAATATCTTCTATTTTGAGGTCATCAAGACCGTCATAGCGGGACCGCTCCCACTCGTTCAGCCCCTCAAATCGCGGAACATAAGCATTAATCTGACGCCGGGCGTAGCCGTTCCAGAGCGGTGCGTCAAAGGCTTTAGGCAGGGAGTAATCCCAACAGCGACGAAGATTGCCAGTACGGGCCTCACGACCAAACCGGCCGCTCTCGTCTTCATTCGGGGTGAAGTGTATGTGATAGCCGAATATCGATACCTGCAAGCTGCCTTGACCCAGTGAGTCACTACTAATCAGCACTCGTTCACGCCGGGCCAGGTAGTCACCGGTGCGTATCTGGTCGGCGGCCAGTCGGCTGACCCATATGCCCGGCTCGATTTCCTCTGTGGCCGGTGAGCGTCCATCAATGCGACATTCACCGCTATCATTGCGGAAAACGTCAAGAAAACCCTCAAAAAGTGGGGGTGGTGGGCCATCGTCACAGAGGCCAAAGCGTTGTAGCTTGGCAGCTTCCAGCTGCTCAAACAGTCGCCGAGTCAGTATGCGGAACGGGCTTTCCTCCCCCTTCCGACCCGACTGAAAGTCGCGGGCGCGGGCCGGTAGCAGTGCAAGCCCGATTCCGGATTGGCCGAAGGTGTGCTGGAGGAACCAGGCGTTGAATTCAGCCTGCACGGTGCCCAGTGCCGCGTGCGTTTCTGGTGTATTGGGGGCGAGAATGAGAAATTTGCCCGCAGCGTTAATCACCTGACTGGTGGACGGGAGATCCAGTGACTCCAGAACCCGGAGCGCGGCCAGTTCTGACAGCAGCGAAACGTAGAAAGAACGCCCACGCATAAGCTTGGCAGCCCGCTTCTGGGTATCCCCACCACTGGCAAAGATGAAGTCCTGGATGCCGAAAAAATCACCCTGTATCAACAGGAACTTCTCGTCATCCCAAGCGTGGCGGGCTAACTCCGTGTCAGCACGGCGCCGATCCCATTGTGCGCGGAAGCCATCGAGTATCGCGGCCGTATCGTCCCCGCTATCGGCGTGATAACGCCATAAGGCGACAGCCAGAGCTGCGGTGGTGCGTGAGTGGTCATAGAGCGAAACTTCGGGTTTGACATTCCCTGCGGTGGCTGACGGGATGGCATGGGTGTAGGTCTGCCAGAGGCTATCAAAGTGATCCAACCACAATGGCAGACTTCTCCGGTGTGCCTCGGGGATGAGAGTAATCGCAGACTTGAAGCCGTCCCACAGCGCCCGGTATTCACTTTGAGCCTGGCTTTTGTTATCACGTTCGCAAGTCTCGGCCAGTACGGGGAACAGGGACTCGGGCGATAGGGGTTTTAGTGCGAAGCGATACTGAGGTTCCCGCTCCGCCCGCTGATCCAGATGAATCTGCTCAAGCAGGGTCCATTGCCGTTTGGTGTAGTGATTGAGTTTCAGCGGCTCTTCGTCCGCCGCCTTGTTGTAGTCGTCAAACTCATCGCGCTCAAAGCCGGATGCAAGGCGGTCTGCCGTTGCGACGATCCATTGCAGGTAGGTGCCGGGGTTATGGTGACGAGCAGCGGCGTTGATGATGGAGTCGTCGGCATTCCGATCTCGCCAAGGGCCAAATGGCGCCATTTGCTCGCCGACCAAGTCCGGCAGGTGCTGTTCCAGCAGATCAAAGCCAATCGCCGTGTAGGCGGCGTGGATGTGGGTGTAACGGCCGTTGTAGTGGGGACAGTTGAGCTGTTTTTCCCGCTCAATTCGGCTCACGCCATCGACATCCGTATCGCTGGCTTCTCCAATCCGGGCGCGTTCTGCGAACTTGCCAAGATCGTGCAGGTAGGCTGCCAATGCCACCCGGCTGGCGGCGTCCAGTCGTTCCGTATTCATTGTTTGCTCCGGTCCTGATGGTTTTCGGTCACTATCTGCCCGGCGGTCAAACCAAGACCGTAGGCGGTTCGGGGGCGGCGGCCGTAGCTCTGGATCAGGTAGGCGGTGGCGGCAGCGTTAAGGGTTTCGCTCAGTCTGCGGTTGATCCGGCTCTTCCGGCGTTCAAAGTAGTTTTTGTCCATGCCCTGGCGCAGTCCCTCAGTCACGCGGTCGTCATCGCCGAGGCTGCCGACCACGGCCCGGTAGGCCGCCAGAAACGCTGTCGCATAGTCCGTGGAGGGGGCGCCTTCGGGGGGACACGGTAGAGGCGGTTGTCCTGCTTCGGCGCGGCGGGCCAGCCAGAGGTAAAACGCCAGTTCGACCGGTGCCAGTGCAATGGCGATGCCCCCCGCCCATACCTGGTTGGCGGTGGCGTCTATCTCCAGTCGAGGTGGGCCCAGGTTTTGCTGAGCGCTGTGTACGGTGGCGGAGAAACTGGCGCGGCCACTGAGCAGCGAGGCCGGCAGGCCATGGCGAAGTCGCACAAAGGGGATGTCGGCGAGGGTGACGATCGCATCGCGGCTATCCAGCGGGCGCGGGTCGGGCGGCTGGCCATAGATGATGTCGGAATAGGGCGTCGGATAGAAAAATCCGGGATGCGATTCGTACGGGGTGTTGACCAGAACATGGGTCAGCCGGTCCTGAGGCCGACCAAACAGCGACAGGGCATAGCCGGCAAAGAAGCCCAGGGTCTTGCGGCCGCCGGCCAGAGAAACGTGCACTTGAGCGTCGTCGTTAGCGGTCAGGCGGCGAATCCATTCGGTGACGCCATCGGCGGCAGCGGTGTTGTCGGCGCCGTCGCGAATGTCGGCGAGGGGTTGTCCCAGGGCATTGTGGATGACATGCAGGGATTCGGGGCCGAATCTCATGGGCGGTAGCCGGTAGTCCGCGCAGAGCCGGTGAAACCAGCCGGGCTGATCACTGAGCAGGGTAAGGCGGGCACGGGCGATGCCATCATCGGTGGACAGGACGTGAATATCGGTCGGCATTTGCCCCGGGTCTTCCCGATACAGGGCATAAATCGTTTCGGTCACCACCTGCGGGGTCAGCCCGGCTATGCAGAGCAGATGGCGCCGTGTGCATCCCGACATGACAGTTTCCCCCGAATAGCGTTACTTAGGTTGGGTCGTCGAGTATTGCAGAATCGCGACCTGAGGTCTGATCTGGCAAGCTTGCCGAATGTAGCCGGTAACCCCCGAGGCCAAGGGTGGCCCCTTTACCGGTATGCAGCCATTGACCTAGCCACAGCAACGGCCAGAACTCGGCGATGTCGGGGCCACTAAGCTCAATGCAACCGAGGATGCCCCCCATTTCGAGCGTGGTGTCCTGGCGCGAGGAATAGCGAGTCCAGTCGTACCAGTGCAGTTTGGGCTGATGGTGCTTTACCGTTGCGGCCCGCGCCATGAGGCCGGAAAAATCGGCATCGAACGGCTGGCCGGTATGAAAATA
>JBILXN010000218.1:0-3630 GCA_044378425.1 Methylococcaceae bacterium | reverse complement strand
GCTCTGGCTGGCGGGACAGGGGCTGCCAACGCTCAAGGTTCTGATCGTGATCGTTGTTGGCACCCTGCTCATGCGGGCTGCCGGCTGTGTTATCAATGACTATGCTGATCGTCATTTCGACCCCCACGTAGCGCGCACACGGCTCCGTCCGATCGCGGCGGGGGAAGTGTCGCCCCACGAGGCCCTGTGGCTATTCACAAGTCTCTGCCTCAGCGCATTCGCCCTGGTGTTACTGATGAATCCGCTGACCATTGTTCTTTCTGTCCCGGGCGTGTTGCTTGCGGCCAGCTACCCTTTCACCAAACGCTACACCCATCTGCCACAAGCCTATCTTGGCATCGCCTTCGGCTGGGCGGTTCCAATGAGTTTTGCCGCAGAAACGGGAGCCATTCCCCCTCTGGCCTGGATTGTTTATGCCGCCACAGTGCTTTGGGCCCTGATTTACGACACCCTCTACGCCATGGTCGACCGTGACGACGATCTGAAAATCGGCGTGAAATCTACCGCTATTTTATTCGGACGGCATGACAGACTGATTGTGGGTGGACTTCAACTCGCCATGCTGGCGATCCTGTTGCTTGCTGGGCGCAGCGCAGGGCTGGGCTTACCCTCGCTGTGGGGTCTTCTCGCTGGTGCGGCACTGTTTGCCTATCAACAGTGGCTGATTCGGAACTATGACAAGCCCGCCTGTTTTCGTGCCTTTCTGAACAACCACTGGTTTGGAGCCGTCATCTTCGCCGGCATTGCTACCGACTACTGGCTAAGGGGTAGTTAACCCGTCAGCGCTCAAATCCTGACATGGAAAGCTCGTCTGACATCAGCAGGGTCTGCGTCAGGATCGACTGATTCGGCCACCACGGCGCTGAGGTGTGGTTCGTGCCGGCGCAGTCGTTGCGACCGGCTTGCCTGAAGGCGATTCCACTGCCAGCCCCACCGATGCCATGAGGTTGGCCACGACCTCCGGCGGCAACTCCATAAAGGTGCGCTGTCGCAGTCGGGAGGGTAATTCAATAGAGCCAAAACGAACCCGCATCAGACGGCTGACCGTGAGGCCCTGAGACTCCCACAGTCTGCGAACGATGCGATTACGACCCTCGCGTAAGGTCACATGAAACCAGTGGTTGGCACCCTCCCCGCCCGCCTCGGCAATTGCCTCGAAACGGGCAACGCCATCTTCAAGTAGCACCCCGGTCCGCAAGCGTTCCAGCATCTTGTCATCGACAGTGCCCAGTACCCTCACCGCATATTCACGCTCTACCTCTTGCGAGGGATGCATCATGCGATTTGCCAGTTCGCCATTGGTGGTGACCAGCAACAGGCCTTGAGTATTGATGTCAAGCCGCCCGATGGCGACCCAGCGGCCCCGCAGCGGCCTGGGTAACTGTGTAAACACAACCGGACGCCCTTCGGGGTCGCGGCGCGTGACCAACTCGCCCACCGGCTTGTGATAGACAAGAACCCGAGTCGGGTCATCGCGCCGTCCGTCGAGATCAATCGGCCGACCATTGAGGGTCAGGCGATCACCTTTCTGATAGCGGGCGCCCAAAACGGCAACCTGACCATTGAGTGTGATCCGCCCTACCCTGATCCATTCCTCTATTTCGCGTCTAGAGCCCAGCCCTGCCTGGGCAAGAACCTTCTGCAGGCGTTCGCCGGCAGCATCCGCCTGAGAGTTCGGTGCGATTTGCGTTGGTTTATGCTGTTTCGGCTTCTGATTTGGATTCGGGGTGCGCATGATCGGTGTCTGTGGGTTCCACAATGGGAGGGGATGGAGAGGACGGCTCGGCAGCACTTGCGTCCAGCCGCTCGATAAATTCCTGCAGGGGCGGCAATTCCGACAGGCTGGCAAGATTAAAATAATCGAGAAAGTGTCGGGTGGTAGCAAACAGCGCAGGGCGGCCAGGGATGTCCTTGTACCCTGCGATGTGGATCCACTCCCGTTCCTTCATGCTTTTGATGATGCCGGAACTCACTGCTACCCCACGAATTTGCTCGATCTCGCCCCGGGTCGTCGGCTGCCGGTAAGCGATAATGGCCAGTGTCTCCAGAAAAGCTCGGGAATAACGACCGGGCCGCTCCTCAAACAGTCGTGACAACCAAGGCGAGAACGTCTCGCGCACCTGCAGGCGCCAGCCGCTGGCAACCTCCTTCAGTTCTACCGGACGCTGGGCGCAGTCCAATGCCAATTCAGCGAGCGTATCCCGCAACGCCTGCTGGCTGGGACGTTCGTCGTCATCGAACAGGTTTTCAAGTTCGGTCAGGGGCAATGGCCGGGCAGCAGAGAGCAACGCCGCCTCGATAATCAGTTTAAGTTCCATGATCAGCAGCCATGCCCATTGCCCGCACAGCAAGCGGACCCAGCGGTTCATCCTGAAGAATCTCGATGATACGTTCCTTACTCATTTCAAGAATGGCCAGTAGCGAAACCACAGCCCCGGCCCGGCCTTCAGCGTGAAGAAACAGGGCCGAGAATGGAAGTCTGGCGTGCGCCTGCAACTGGGCCAATATTCCGGTCATGCGCTCGCGCACCGACAAGGGTTCACGCATGATGTGATGGCAGGTGGTTCGTTCGGCTCTCTGCAGTACTTCTCTGAACGCAAGCAGCACTTCCTTGAGATCAACCTCAGGATATGGCCTGTTGATCCTGATCTCGCTGATATCGACCGATACTTCATGAACATCCCGCTCTAACCGCGACAGGCCATCGATCGACTGGGCAGCCGCCTTGAAACGCTCGTATTCCTGTAGGCGGCGCATCAGTTCGGCACGCGGATCGCCCTCTTCGGACGGTACTTCGGCGGGCTGGGGCAACAACATGCGGGATTTTATTTCAGTCAAAATAGCGGCCATCAGAAGATACTCGGCAGCCAGTTCAATCTTGAGTATCCCCATCATTTCGATGTAGGCGACATATTGCCGGGTTATGTCATGCATAGGGATATCGATGATCGACAGCCCTTGCCGGCGGATCAGGTAGAGCAGTAAATCAAGTGGCCCTTCGAAGGCTTCCAGGAATACTTCCAGAGCGTCCGGAGGGATGTAAAGATCATCCGGCATCTGGTGAACCGGGGTGCCGTTGATCAGGGCAAGCGGAGTAACACCGCTTGCCCCCGCCGCCGTCCGGACGGCGGGCTGAATCTCGCTGATCAAAGACCTGCAATCCCCATCATGATGCCGCGCAAGAGGTGCATGGGAATAGTGATGAATACATTGAGTATTCCCGTATACATCAGGCCGATCAGAATGAAGAAACCATAAGGCTCCAAGCGGCTGTATTTCTGGGCGGCGTTGTAGGGCAGCATTTCCAGCACCAGCCGACCGCCATCCAGCGGCGGCAGTGGAATCATATTGAAAACGGCCATCAGGATATTGAACATGATACCGATCTGACTCATGAGCATCAGCGGATTCAGATAAGGGCTGCTCTCATCCAAAAACCCTGCTGCCCTTGCCACAATAGCCCAGAACAGCGCCATCAGGATGTTCGAAGCCGGGCCGGCTAGCGCCACCAGCATCATGCCCTTGCGAGGATTTCGCAAGCGACTGGCGGTGACAGGAACCGGTTTTGCCCAACCGAACATAAACCCGGTTTTCATGGCGAGCATGAGACCGGGCAGTATGATCGTGCCC
>JBILXN010000217.1:0-3633 GCA_044378425.1 Methylococcaceae bacterium | reverse complement strand
TTTGGGGGCGTGTCTGGATCATACGCCGGTACATCTGGCATTTGGTACCAGTGGCCGGCGCGGGTTGCTGAAAGATCTCACTCAGTTGGAGGTTTTCATTTGTGCCCTGGCCGAACTGGATTATCTACAGTCGCTGCCGGTTGCGGAGGGCGGCATTACCCGGGGTGATGTGATCTACTTTGCCAGCGATCTGCGCCCCAGTTCCGTAGGGTTGACGGCAGGTTCGCCGGTTCGTGGCGAATTGGCGCAGGTGATTGAGGTGGCCATTCGTTCAGCCGGGATGGTGCCGGTGTATCTCGGTCACATTCCAACACCGGCCTTGACCGCTTATGCCGTGTCTCGGGGCCGCGGCAGCATGATGGTCACGGGGAGTCACATTCCCTTCGATCGCAACGGCTATAAAACCAATACCGCTGTGGGTGAACTGCTTAAGCATCACGAGCCGCCTATCGCTGAACGGGTTGTGAGTGTCCGCCAGCGACTCTATGCGGAGGCTGCGGATGACTCGCTGTTCGCTTCGAATGGCCAACTGAAGGCAGGGCATACCGCTTTGCCGGTGGCAGATGCTTCAGCGGAAGAGGCGTACCTGTCGCGGTATCTCGATTTTTTCGGCGCGGCGGCATTGGCGGGTCTGCGTCTTTTGGTTTATCAGCATTCGGCGGTGGGGCGCGATCTTGTGCCGCGTATTCTGCGTTCACTCGGTGCCGAGGTGTTCGAGGCCGGTCGTAGCGAGCAGTTTGTGCCAATTGATACCGAGAATATCGATGCGGCACAGTTACAGGTCATGCAGGCGCTGGTGGATGAGGCGATAGCCCGTTATGGGCGGGTGGATGCATTGGTTTCTACCGATGGCGATAGCGATCGTCCGTTGGTGCTTGGGGTTGATCCAGCTACAGGCCAGGCTCGATTTTTTGGCGGTGATCTGGTCGGAATGGTTACGGCAGAGTATCTGGCAGCGGATGCCGCTGTGGTACCGATCAGTTGTAACGATGCGATTGACCGCGGTGAACTGCGGGGGATACTGGAACCGAAAACCCGTATTGGCTCGCCCTATGTGATCGCAGGAATGGTTGCGGCCATAGCGCAGGGGAAGAGGGCGGTCTGCGGCTGGGAGGCGAATGGGGGCTTTTTGACAGGCACGCCGATCACGCGGCAGGGTAGAACGCTCACGGCCTTGCCAACCCGTGATGCCATGTTGCCGATCATCGCGGTTTTGGCGCAGTCGAGGGCGTGCGGGCAGAGCCTGGTTGAGGTTTTTGCGCATTTGCCGCGCCGTTTCAGTAAGGCGGCCTTGTTGAAGGATTTTCCCAGAGCATTAAGTCACGCGATGCTGGCCCATTTTACGCCGGCTGAGTGGGCCGGACCCGAATGGGTATTCGGTGCCCGAGCATCGGGTCAGACCCTGGTCGAGCATCATGCCATTGCGACACGGTTGGAGGGTTTCTTTAGCGAGAAAGATGGTTTCGGTCCAATCAGTAAAATAAATTATGTCGATGGGGTGAGAATCTATTTTGATAACGGCGATGTCGCTCATATTCGCCCATCCGGTAATGCGGATGAGTTGAGAATATATGCCGTATCAGATACCCAGCAACGTGCCGATCGGATGGTTACCCTCGCGACTGCGGAGCCGGATGGCATTCTAAGGTTGATGGCGAAATCTGTTACCATGCCGTTACATTAGTAAAAGTTCTTTCATTCGCCATCATGAGCCCCCGCATCTCTGTACTGTTTTTCAATTTTAATCAGGATTTTGCGGTAGATCGGGCGGTCAGCAGTGTACTTGAGCAGTCTGGCCCAGACCTCGAAGTGCGGGTTGTGGATCGGGGTTCCCATGACCAATCCGCTGAGATTCTGCAGCGGCTGTGTGATCTTGATCAGCGTGTCAGGTGGTGGCGGGACACTGGGGCGGTTGCTGATTGCCTCGAACGGGCCATGCAGACCGTGACGGGAAGCGTCATCGGAATCCTTCAAGCGGATACCGCGCTACAGCCTGCTGCCCTTACGAAGGTGCTGACTCTCTTTGCCGAACAGCATGAGTGTCTGTTGATCGGTGATCAGCAGGGGTTCAGGGAAAGTGTTTCTGCCAGGCAGCAGCCGTGGTCTTCGGTGTTTTTTCGCAGTTATGTGGTGGCCATGTTGGGCGGTGGCTCCGGGCTGACCGGTTTCGATGCACTGCAGACATTACCTCGCGAGCGTTTATGCCTGCTTGATACGGCCCTGACGACCCCGTTGACTCCCTTGCCCGCTTCCGATGGGGACGCGCAGGCTGTTGCCGAGTCGGTGAGTGCGCACGATCTTATCGGGCGTTACTCTGTGTCAGAGCACGTCGCGTGGGCAGACGCCTATTTCACAGGCCGAGAAGATCACGCCTACCTTTACCAGAAGCCCTTCTATCACCCTCAAAACTGCGCCGCCGGCGTTACCAGTTTGGGCCAGTTGCTCTCTGGTCTTAAATTGACCGCGGGGATGCGTGTGCTGGAATTCGCGGCCGGTTCGTGCTGGCTTTCCCGTATTCTGGTTCAATTGGGCTGTGTGGTGACCAGTTGCGATGCTTCCAGCCAGGCGCTGGCGATTGGTCGCCAGCTGTTTGAGCGATACCCCCCGATACTGGCATCCGGATCTTTGAGCGAGTTTGTTGTTTTTGAAGGGGAGACACTGTCATTCGCTGACAATACCTTTGACCGCGTTATTGTGAATGATGCTTTTCATCATATTCCTAATACTGCCGCAGTATTGGCCGAGTTTTCCAGAGTGCTGAAGTCTGACGGAATGGTAGGTATGTGTGAGCCCGGCCGTTTCCACTCAAGGACGGAAGATTCACAGTTTGAAATGCGTACCTATAATGTTATCGAGAATGATTTTGTCCTGGAGGACATCTGGGCAGAGGCCAAAGCTGGCGGGTTTATGGATATCGCTATCATGCCGGTATTGCGTGGGCCGGTGATGCGTATGACTGAGTATTTGGAATGTGTGAAGGGCCATGTGCCCGCGTTCATTACCAATGCGGTGGTCCACGATACAACAAACCACTCGATTTTCTTTCTGTACAAGCAGGATCAAAGTGTACGGGCCGATTCCGCCTTCCCCGTTCAGATCCATGAGCCCTTGGATTTTGATGATCCCTACTATCTGGTTATGAATCCGGATGTGAAGGCTGCCGTTGTGAGTGGCCGTTACGCCAGCGGCTGGGAGCATTACGATCGGTATGGTCGAACGGAACGACGGGCCGCGAGGATGTCGAGGAAACAGCCCTAAGCATTGATGTGCTCACTCGGCTGCCGGCCCGACGGTACGGTTGATCGACCGGTGGCGGGGCCATTGCCCCATGTTTAGCTGACCCAGAAGTTCAGCAGTTCCCCTCTGTTTTTGGGATAAATGAGTCTGTTCTACGACAAGAAATCTTTGACGGCAATACTCCGAAAGTTCAACGTCATTCAAGGTCGCTGTCTTAATGATAATTGCCAACTTGTCGGCACCACGCCAGCTTCTGGGTGAGAAGGATCCGCTGGCACAACATTTACCCTCCTTGCGGAATCGATTGCGTCAAGCATAAAGCGTTGGGGGACAGATTCCCGATTCTCGACTGATCGAGGCAATGCTCGGTGCATTCGGCGGCATCATCTTCTTCAC
>JBILXN010000216.1:0-3636 GCA_044378425.1 Methylococcaceae bacterium | reverse complement strand
GCCTACGACGCTGACCCTATCGGCATTCGGTGCCCATGTGGCGAAAAGAACGCCAGCGACGCCATCAACCGTGCGCGGGTGTGCGCCAAGCACCTTGTAAACATGAAGGTGCTTGCCTTCGCTGAAAAGGTAGAGATCAAAATCGGCCAGTTGCGGCGCGAAAGTGTAGGGGTCTATGTGTTGTCCGGCATGGCCCGATTTGTTTCGCCAGAAAATGCTGTAATGCTGAGGGATATTGTTGCCGTGCTCTACCCGGCACTCGAAGATGTCGGTTCCCGCGATCCGCTGCATTTCGGGGCCGTGTTCGCCAATGCGGGCACTCTCTACCTGAGGTAGAACAGCCCTGAAGGTCTCGCCGCCGCCGATGGCGTGGCGCCCGAGTATCGAAAACGGGTCGTGATGACGGGCCTGCTGAATGCGATCAAGTTCGATGTCGAGGTCCGATCCGATACCACCACCGGTGGCTTTGCGTGTGTCGGTCGAGTTCACTTTATGCGGCCTCTGATAGTAGAATGTGGACACTGCGGATGCCCTGGACGAAGGGTAGATGTTAACAAATCTGCGTCGCCGTTGTGCGTCATGGCTTTCATTCAGGAGTTGTCCCATGCCCGAGTCCCTGCATAAGACCCGATTCGTCAGTCGCCTGACCCGGCAGACTCTGGCCTTGGTGTTGGCCGGAGGGCGCGGGTCGAGATTGCAGTCATTGACCGAGTGGCGGGCCAAGCCGGCGGTGCCGTTCGGCGGCAAGTTCCGCATCATCGATTTTCCCTTGTCCAATTGCCTCAACTCCGGCATCCGCCAGATTGGCGTGTTGACCCAGTACAAGGCTGACTCCCTCATTCGGCACATCCAGCAGGGATGGGGCTTCCTGCGCGCTGAACTCGGCGAATTCGTCGATGTGATGCCGGCCCAGCAGCGGATGCAGGAATCTTGGTATGCGGGGACCGCCGATGCGGTCTATCAGAATCTCGATATCCTGAGGCAGCGTGACCCCGAGTACATCGTCATTCTGGCGGGGGATCACGTCTACAAGATGGACTACGGTTTGATGCTGGCCTACCACGTCGAGCGCGAGGCCGATCTGACGATTGGCTGCATGGAAGTACCTCTGGATGAGGCCAAGGGCTTCGGTGTCATGCACATTGATGAGGCCAAGCGGATCATCGACTTCGTCGAGAAACCGGCCAGTCCGCCGCCCATGCCGAACAGGCCTGATCATGCGCTGGCATCCATGGGCATTTATATTTTCAGCACGGCCTTCCTGTTCGAGCAGCTCATAAAGGATGCTGACAATCCCGACTCCAGCCACGATTTCGGCCATGACATCATCCCGAATGTCATCAATAGCAGTCGGGTCTTTGCCTATCCATTCCGCGATGCGCAGAGCGGGGTCCAGGCGTATTGGCGCGATGTCGGAACAGTGGATTCCTATTGGGCTGCAAATATGGAACTGATCGGGGTAGACCCCGAACTCAACCTGTATGACCGCGAGTGGCCGATCTGGACTTACCAAGCCCAGACGCCGCCGGCCAAGTTCATATTCGATGACGATGATCGCCGAGGTATGGCTGTGGACTCCATGGTTTCGGGTGGCTGCATCATTTCCGGTTCCGAGGTCCGTAATTCACTGCTGTTCAGTAATGTGAGGGTGAACTCCTACTCCACAGTGGAAGATTCGGTCGTTCTGCCAGAGGTGAATATCGGTCGCCATTGCCGCATCAGTAAGGCCGTGATTGACCGGGGTTGCCATATCCCGCCCAATACGGTTATTGGTGAAAGCCTTGAGGAAGACCGTAAACGGTTTTATGTGAGTCCGGGTGGGGTGGTCTTGGTGACCCCGGATGATCTGGGGCAGCGTCTGCATTTCGCTCGCTAGTATCTTCATTGCGCGCGTCGTCGACCGGTGCCGATTGCTCTGATCACATTACGGTTCGCAATGCGTCCAAGTTCTGATCTCAAGCGTATTTTTTGATTTTATCCGGATAGCGATTCGGCCAATCGGTGGGGCCGAACTGTTTCTATTCGCATCGTTGGATTATTGGTGGAGTCAAAAAGTGACGCAAGCGCACAGTATTCTGGATCGCCGCAGGGCGGGCATTCTCCTTCATATCACCTCATTGCCAAACACTATTGGTAATGGCGATTTGGGGCATGAGGCTTATCGTTTTGTCGACTTTCTGGTCAATTGCAAAATCAGCGTTTGGCAGACGCTGCCCATAAATCCTACCCATGGGGACGGTTCACCCTACCAGTGCCTCTCTGCTCACGCGGGTAATCCATTACTGATTGATTTGCAGGGGTTGCTGGAAATCGGCTTGCTGGATGACACCGACGCGCGTCCAGGGGAGTCTACCCCCGCCGCCCAACGTCTGGGATGTCTTGATAGGGCTTTTGAGCGTTTCAACGTCATTGATTCCCCCTTGAAGGCGGATTACCGGGTATTCGTTGAGCAGCAAAAAGGCTGGCTCGATGATTATGCGTTATTCATTGCCTTGAGGCAGGAGTTTGCCTCCCGTTCATGGCAGCATTGGCCCGTACCCATTCGCGAGAGGCAGGCATTTGCCTTGGATGCCGCCAGGGTTCGGCTTGAAGCCAGCATACTGCGAGTCAAATTTGAGCAGTTTGTGTTTTTCCGTCAGTGGCAGGCGCTACGGCGCTACGCTAACAGCCGCGGGATTATTTTATTTGGTGATATTCCGATTTTTGTGGCCGGTGATAGCGCTGATGTCTGGGCCAGACAGTCGGAATTTGATCTCAATGATGACGGTCAGCCCCGAGTGGTTGCCGGTGTCCCGCCTGATTATTTTTCTGCTACGGGGCAGCGCTGGGGGAATCCCCATTACCGGTGGGATCGTATGGTTACCAATGGATTCAGTTGGTGGCTGGCGCGTTTTCATGGGCAGTTGGGCCTTTATGATTGGGTTCGGATTGATCATTTTCGCGGTTTTGAGGCCTACTGGGAGATTCCGGTTAACTCCGACACGGCGATGGAGGGGCATTGGGTGCAGGCGCCAGGTGAAGCGCTGCTATATGCCCTGTTTGAATCCGTAAATGGGGGGCGCCTTCCCTTGGTGGCGGAAAATCTTGGCATCATCACGCCAGAGGTCGAGGCCCTAAGGGAGCGTTTCGATATTCCCGGTATGCTTATTCTGCAGTTTGCGTTTGACGGTGGGTCAGGAAACCCTTACTTGCCACACAATCACACACCTAACAATGTGGTTTATACGGGAACACACGATAACGACACCACGGCTTCATGGTTTGAAGATTTGAGTGACGTGCAGCGAGAGCATATTTATCGCTATCTGGGTCGGCCCGCTGTATCAATGCCTGATGCATTGATTTCCAGCGCACTCGCATCAGTCGCCAGATTGGCGATTATCCCGATGCAGGATCTCTTGTCGTTGGGGAAAGGGCATCGTATGAACACCCCGGGTACAACCTTAGGGAACTGGAGTTGGCGCTTCAGTTGGGATCAGGTGTCCGATGAAGCGGTGACAAAATTGGCCGATGACATTGTGTTGTATGGGAGGCAGCCACTATAGCTGCGGGGGTAAGAGTTCAGCCTTCGGCCTTATGCTGGCCGAGTTAGGTATACGTCGGAGTTTATTAGCTCGTAGCGCAAAAAACCCCACC
>JBILXN010000056.1:0-12495 GCA_044378425.1 Methylococcaceae bacterium | reverse complement strand
ACACGCTGGACAGCATTGAAGACCATCCGGCCCACAAATTCGTACTGGGTTCGATTGTCGATTCATCGCTGGTCGAGTATCTGCTGGATCGCCACCAACCCTCTGCCATCGTCAACTTTGCCGCCGAGAGCCACGTCGATCGCTCAATCGATTCACCGGAAGCCTTCGTCCAGACCAACGTAATGGGTACCTTCCAGTTGCTGGAATCGGCTCGTAAATACTGGCGTGGTCTGTCGGGCGAGGCGCATGCCAACTTCCGCTTCCTGCATGTCTCCACCGATGAGGTCTACGGCAGTCTGGGGCCTACCGGCAAGTTCACCGAGACCACCCCCTACCAGCCCAATTCACCCTACTCTGCCTCCAAAGCCGCGTCGGATCACCTGGTTCGGGCCTATTTCCACACCTACGGCCTGCCCGTGCTGACCACCAACTGCTCCAACAATTACGGACCCTTCCAGTTTCCGGAAAAACTGATCCCGCTGATGATCATGAACGGTCTGCAGGGCAAGCCATTACCGGTTTACGGCAGCGGGACCAATATCCGCGACTGGCTGTATGTCGAAGACCACTGCCGGGCCATTGAGCGGGTGCTGGCCGAGGGTACTCCGGGCGAGGTCTACAACATCGGCGGCAATAATGAAAAGACCAACCTGGACGTTGTCCATACCCTGTGCGATCTGCTGGACGAACGTCGTCCCGACTCACCACACGTACCGCATCGTAACCTCATCACATTTGTCACTGACCGGCCTGGTCATGATCAGCGCTATGCGATAGATGCCAGCAAAATCAAAGCCGAACTCGGCTGGGAACCTCAGGAAACCTTCGAGACAGGCCTGCGCAAAACCGTCAACTGGTATCTCGACCACCATGACTGGTGCCAGCGGGTGATGGATGGCAGTTATCGCGGTGAGCGTCTCGGCACCGGCGATTGATCAACACAGACAGGACCGGAAGCCATGCCTCCGTACTGGCTCCGGCTTCGCGGCACAGACCCGCGTTCTGCAGTACAACCATTTCTGTTTGAGGATCCAACGCGCATGAATACAGTATCCACCAAGGGCATCATCCTGGCCGGCGGTTCCGGCACCCGTCTGCATCCATTGACCCACGTGGTCAGCAAACAACTGCTGCCGGTCTATGATAAACCCATGATCTACTACCCACTGTCGGTACTGATGCTGGCCGGTATCCGTGATGCGTTGATCATCACGACTCCCATGGATGCGCCCATGTTCCAGCATTTGCTGGGCGATGGCAGTCAGTGGGGCATCAACATTCAGTATCGGGAGCAGCCCAAGCCGGAGGGTCTGGCTCAGGCTTTCATCATTGGTCGTGACTTTGTGGGGCACGATCCGTCCTGCCTCATCCTTGGCGATAACATCTTTTATGGCCACGGTCTGTCGGAGGACCTGAAGCGGGCGGCGGCCCGAACCGGGGGTGCTACGGTATTCGGCTATTGGGTCAAAGACCCCGAGCGCTATGGCGTCGCCGAATTCGACGCCCAAGGGCGCGTGGTCGGTCTGGTCGAAAAACCGAAAGAACCGAAATCCAATTATGCGGTCACCGGCCTTTATTTCTACGACAACCAGGTACTGGACATGGCTGCTGATCTTAAGCCCGGCGCCCGTGGTGAACTGGAGATCACCGACATTAACAAACTCTACCTGGCGCAGCAGCAGTTGCATGTTGAGAAACTGGGCCGTGGTGTTGCCTGGCTGGATACGGGCACCCACGATTCACTATTGCAGGCGGGTAATTTCATCCAGACCATCGAGGAACGTCAGGGACTCAAAATCTGCTGCCCAGAGGAAATCGCCTGGGGTCAGGGCTGGATCAGTTCTGAGCAACTCGCAGCCCAGGCCGAGCCACTGCGGAAAAGCAATTACGGCGAATATCTGCTCAACCTACTGAAAATGGGGCATCCTGCATGATCATCGACACCACCCCGCTCGAAGGCGTATTACTGATCACCCCCGATGTCTTCGGTGACGAGCGGGGCTATTTTCAGGAAAGCTGGAACCGTCGGCGTTATGCAGAGGCGGGACTGGATCGGGAATTCGTTCAGGACAACCTGTCGCTGTCGCGCAAGGGCATCCTGCGCGGCCTGCATTTTCAGAATCCCGGCCCACAAGGCAAACTGGTTTCCGTGGTACGCGGTGAGGTCTTCGATGTCGCGGTCGATGTGCGGGCGGGTTCTGCCACCTTCGGCCAGTGGTTTGGCGTGACGCTGTCCGAGCACAATCATCAGCAGCTGTTTGTACCCGAGGGCTTTGCCCATGGTTTTTGCGTCACCAGCGAGATGGCGCTTTTCTCCTACAAATGCACAGCCTTCTACAACCCCAGGACCGAATTCAGTTTATGCTGGAATGACCCCGATATCGGCATAGACTGGCCCGTCACACACCCGGAACTGTCTGCCAAGGACCTGGCTGGCAGACGGCTTAAGGATTTTCTGGTCGAAGAACTGACGGTGCGCCCCGCATGAGAATTCTCCTTATCGGCCATGCAGGTCAGGTGGCCTACGAACTGAAACGCAGCCTCGCCTGTCTCGGCGAAACCATCAACCTTGGCCGCGCCAGTCACCCGCCACTCGACCTTGCGGATCCGGCCAGCCTTCGCGCCGCCGTCCGCTCGGTGCGACCCGACCTGATTGTCAACGCGGCCGCCTACACCGCCGTAGACAAGGCCGAACAGGAGCCGGAACTGGCGCACCAAATTAACGGCGAGGCCTGTGGTTTACTGGCAGAGGAGGCGCTGGCCATCGGTGCTGGACTGCTTCACTACTCCACCGACTATGTCTTCCCCGGTGATGCTGGCACCCCCTACCTTGAGGATGATGTCACCGGCCCGCTGGGGCGCTATGGCCTGAGCAAACTTTCGGGCGAACAGGCCATTCGTCAGTCGGGTGTCCAGCATCTCATTCTTCGCACCGCCTGGGTATACGGGCGCCGTGGCCAAAACTTCCTGCTCACCATGCTGCGCCTGATGAAAGAAAGGGACAGTCTCAGCATCGTTGCCGATCAGCATGGCGCACCGACCTGGAGCCGCATGATCGCGGAGGCAACCGCACTGATGATCGGCCAATGTCTGCACGATGGCGTATTCCAGCCCGGCGACAAAGCCGGTACTTACCATCTAACGGCCGGAGGAGAGACCACCTGGTTCGGCTTTGCCGAGAAAATTCGGACACTGGCCATCGCCAGAGGGCTGCTTGATGCGTCCTGCGCCAGCCTGCAGCCCATACCCACCAGTGCCTATCCCACCCCGGCCAAACGGCCCGCCTATTCCGTTCTATCGAATGAAAAGCTGGCGCGGCAGTTCGGCATCGTCATGCCGGACTGGGCCGAGGCGCTCGACCTCTGCCTGACTGACTGACTGACGGAACCGTGCGTTAACCCAGCCCAGGAACGATGCCGCAACCCTCCTTCGTCCATCTCAAGCTCCATACCGAATACTCGCTGGTCGACGGTCTGATCGACGTCAAGGCCCTGGTCAAGCGCTGCGCCAGGCTGGGTATGCCGGCGGTGGCGGTAAGTGATCATTGCAATCTGTTTGCCCTGGTCAAATTCTTTAAGGCAGCGCAGTCGTCCGGAATCAAACCCATTGCCGGTGCCGACGTGCTGGTCTTCAACGACGGCGAACCCAGCACACCTTTCGCCCTGAGTCTCTACGTCCAGAATGAGACCGGCTATCGCAGCCTCACCGAACTGATTTCGCGTGCCTACCGGGAAAACCAGCATCAGGGGGTGCCACTGCTGATGGCGGAGTGGCTGGAGACCAAGAACGAAGGCCTGATCGCACTATCCGGCGGCCGTCAGGGACAGATTGGGCGGGCTTTGCTGGCCGGTAATACCGAAGCGGCCCGTTCGCAACTGGTGCACTGGCTTGGGGTCTTTGACAACCGGTTTTACCTCGAACTGCAACGCACTGGCCGTCCCCATGAGGACGCCTATATTGCCGAGGCCATCCGGCTGGCGCTGGCCTGTGATGCGCCGGTGGTGGCGACCAACGACGTGCGTTTTCTTGAACCCTCAGAGTTCGATGCCCATGAGGCTCGGGTCTGTATCAATCAGGGCCGGGTACTGGATGATCCGCGCCGTCCGCGCGACTACACCGACCAGCAATACCTTAAAACAACCGAAGACATGCTGGCGCTGTTCGCCGATATTCCGGAGGCACTGGAAAACTCGGTACAGATCGCCAAACGCTGCAATCTGACCCTCACTCTGGGTCAGAATTTCCTACCCAACTTCCCCGTGCCGGAAGGGATGACGACGGGCGAATTCTTCGCAGTAGCCTCGCGACAAGGTCTGGATGAGCGGCTGGCGGCACGACCACCGGTCGGCAAGAGCAGCCCGGAACAGTGCATTGAGGCCTATCGGGAGCGACTGGAACTGGAAATCGGCGTCATCAACCAGATGGACTTTCCCGGCTACTTCCTGATTGTGGCCGACTTCATCCAGTGGGCCAAAAACCACAAGATCCCGGTGGGGCCGGGCCGTGGCTCGGGTGCCGGCTCGCTGGTGGCCTATGCCCTCAAGATTACCGATCTCGACCCGATCGAATTCGAACTGCTGTTCGAACGCTTCCTCAATCCCGAGCGCGTATCAATGCCCGACTTCGACGTCGATTTCTGCATGGAGCGCCGCGACGAGGTCATCGATTATGTCGCCCAGAAATACGGCCGCGACCGGGTGTCGCAGATCATCACCTACGGCAGCATGGCGGCCAAGGCGGTGGTACGCGATGTGGGCCGGGTTCTGGGTCATCCCTACGGCTTTGTCGACCGCATCGCCAAGCTGATTCCGTTTGAGCTGGGTATCACGCTGGAAAAAGCCCTGCAAGACAGCGAAGACCTGAAGAATCTGTACGACTCCGACGAGGACGTGCGTGCCCTTATCGACCTTGGCCAATCGCTGGAGGGCTTGACCCGCAACGCCGGCAAGCACGCCGGGGGCGTGGTGATTGCGCCGTCCAACCTGACCGATTTCAGCGCACTCTACTGCGAAGCGGGCGGCGATAACCTGGTCACGCAATTCGACAAGGACGATGTCGAGGCCGTCGGTCTGGTCAAGTTTGACTTTCTAGGCCTGCGCACCCTGACCATCATTGACTGGGCACTGGAAACGATCAACCGCCGGCGCGCTGCCGGTGGTGAAACGCCGATCGACATCAGCACCATTCCGCTCAACGATGCACCAACCTATGAACTGCTGAAAAGCTGTCAGACCACCGCCGTGTTCCAGCTCGAATCACGCGGCATGAAGGATCTCATCAAGCGCCTGCGCCCTGATTGCTTCGAGGACATTATCGCGCTGGTAGCGCTGTTCCGACCGGGTCCCCTGCAATCGGGGATGGTCGATGACTACATCAACGTCAAGCATGGCAAGCAGAAGGCCGAATTCCCCCATCCCGTGCTGGAACCCATCCTCAAGCCCACCAACGGCGTCATCGTCTACCAGGAACAGGTGATGAAGATCGCTCAGGATATGGCGGGCTACACCCTGGGTGGTGCCGACCTCCTGCGACGGGCCATGGGCAAGAAGAAGCCGGAGGAAATGGCCAAGCAGCGCGAGATTTTCATCACTGGCGCCATCGGTCTGCAGGTCGATCAAAAGATTGCCGGCTATATTTTTGACCTGATGGAAAAATTCGCGGGCTATGGCTTCAATAAGTCGCACTCTGCCGCTTACGCACTGGTGTCCTACCAGACAGCCTGGCTGAAATGCCATTTCCCCTCGGCCTTCATGGCGGCGGTGCTGTCATCGGACATGGACAAAACCGACAAGGTGGTCATCTTCATCGAGGAATGTCGGCAGATGAAGCTGGCGATACGACCGCCCGACATCAACCGGTCGGAATTTCGCTTCACGGCGCTGGAGGACGGCTCCATCCAGTATGGACTCGGCGCCATCAAGGGCGTCGGCGAAAATGCCATCAGCGACATACTCGAAGAACGTCGCAGCCATGGGACCTACACCAGCCTGTGCAACCTGTGCCAGCGCATTGATCTGCGCAAGGCCAACCGGCGGGTACTGGAGGCGCTAATACGGGCCGGGGCTCTGGACGGGCTGGATCCCAATCGCGCGCGCCATATCGCCGAACTGACCGACGCACTGAAATCAGCCGAGCAGCACGGCACCATGGCGGAATCGGGACAGGAAGATCTGTTTGGCCTGTCTGAAGCGCCAGCGGCTGCCAGTCCTGCCGCCGCTACCCCCGTCGAAAGTTGGAGTGAGCAGGAGCGACTGCTCAACGAAAAAGCCACCCTCGGTCTTTATCTGACCGGCCACCCGATTAGCCGCTATGAGTCGGACATTACCCACTTCATCAGCGATCGGCTCGGCCCGCTATCGGAAAAGCATGACCGCAGCAGCAATCCCGAAGCGAGCTATGGCAGACGGCAGGAAATCAAGGCGGTGGTGGCGGGACTGGTGGTCGAGTTGCGCACCAAACAGAGCAAGAATGGCAAGCGCATGGGATTCGCCACCCTGGACGACCGTACCGGCCGGTTGGAAGTCGCGGTGTTCTCGGAGGCTTTTGACAGATTCCGCGATTATCTGGTCAAGGATACCCTGCTGGTCGCTGAAGGTAACCTCAGTTATGACGACTTTGCTGGTCAATTGCGGCTCAGTGCCGAAAAACTGATGAGCATTGAACAGGCACGTGTCGCCTTTGCCAAGCGCCTGACCCTGCGCTGGCCGGACTCAGCCCCTCGCGGAGCCGAGGGCGTAGACGAATTAAGGCAGATGGTGATGCCCTTCCGCGGCGGGAACTGCCCGGTCTACATCGAATATCGTACCCAAAGCGCCGAAAGCCTCATCCTGCTGGGTGAGGAATGGCAGGTCGCACCGGTGGAGGAATTGCTGGATCAACTGGAACAGTCGATGGGACCGGATCGGGTGCAGCTGCAGTATCAGTAATATTCAAACGTCTGCGGCCATAAAAAACCGCGCCTGACCTTCAAGAGTCAGGCGCGGTTTTTTTTGCGATCCGGACGGGGTCCGAATGCCTCAAGGCTTACAGGTCGCCAGCGTTTTCGGCGAGGTAAGAGGCTACGCCCTCGGCATTGGCGGACATGCCCTTGCTTCCCTTGTTCCAGCCGGCCGGGCAAACTTCGCCGTGTTCTTCAAAGAACTGCAGCGCGTCAACCATACGGATCAGTTCATCCATGTTGCGGCCCAGCGGCAGATCATTCACGGTCTGGTGACGAACCACGCCGCTCTTGTCGATCAGGAAAGTACCGCGGTAGGCGATTGCAGCACCGTCTACCTCAACATCATAAGCCTTGGTGATGGTGTGACTGACGTCGGCAATCATGGTGTAGCTCACTTCACCAATGCCCCCCTTGTTGATCGGGGTATTGCGCCATGCCGCGTGGGCGAACTGGGAGTCCACAGACACCGCGAGAACTTCAACGCCCCGACTTTTCAGTTCATCCAGGCGATGATCCAGCGCGATCAGTTCGGTGGGGCAGACGAAGGTGAAATCCAGCGGATAGAACACAACGGCAACATATTTGCCTTTGGTTTCCTGCGAGAACGAATATGCATCGACAATACTGCCGTTACCAAGGACGGCCGCTGCGGTGAAATCAGGGGCTTGCTTACCAACCAGTACGCTCATTTGATGTCTCCTCAATCTGATTAAAAAATCTCATCGACCAGCGTCGCTCATGGACAACCACAAGTGACAGCCGGTTCGTTTGAATCTTGATGGCGCCGGAATTCTACACCATAACAGTCGGAAATAGCCTGCGCCCGGCGCCGAGACTCAGGTTTGCTGATGCGATAGCCGCCGATCAACGACGGCAGATGCCAACTGCTCGACCAGCCTTTCACTATCGTCCCAGCCGAGACAGGCATCGGTGACGCTGATGCCGTAAGCGGGGGTCTTGCCGGGTTCCAGCTTTTGGTTGCCAGGGTTGAGATGGCTTTCGACCATGACGCCAAAAATCCGCCGATCACCTGCCGCGATCTGAGAACCCACATTCTCGCTGACCTGCAACTGCCGCTGGTATTCCTTCATGCTGTTGGCATGACTGAAATCGATCATGACATTGGCAGGCAACCGGGCCTTTGCCAGCGCCTCCGCCACCGCCTGAACACTGGCGGCATCGTAATTAGGATTCTTGCCGCCACGCAGGATGAGGTGACAATCCTCATTCCCGGTGGTTGAGAAAATTGCCGAATGTCCCGCCTTGGTCAGCGAAAGAAAATGATGCGGGCGCCGGGCGGCATGGATGGCATCAATCGCAACCTGGACACCGCCATCAGTCGCGTTCTTGAAACCGACCGGACAGGACAGCCCCGAGGCCAACTCCCGATGCACCTGGCTCTCCGTGGTGCGGGCACCGATTGCTCCCCAGGCGATGAGGTCAGACACATACTGCGGCGATATCACGTCGAGATACTCGGTCGCCGCCGGCATGCCCATTTCATTCAGATCGCGCAGCAGTTTGCGGGCCGTGCGCAGCCCCTTGTTGATGTTGAAACTCTCGTCGAGGTCGGGATCATTGATCAGGCCCTTCCAACCGATAGTCGTGCGCGGCTTTTCGAAATATACCCGCATGACAATCACCAGATCCTGCGCCATCCTCTGTTTGAGGGCCAGCAGGCGGCGCCCGTACTCAAGGGCGGCCTCGGGGTCATGGATGGAACAAGGGCCTATGATCACCAACAGACGGTCATCCTGCCCGGTCAGAATATTGTGAATATCCTGCCGTGCGCTGAGGATGGTAGCTGCTGCGGTTTCGGTAATGGGAAACTCGTCATGTGCCTGATGCGGCGCAATGACTTCCTTGACCGCACTGATGCGGAGATCGTCGGTATTGTAGGGATTGTGAGAGACCGAGACAGCGTCAGGATTCTGATTCATAAGCTGATTTTGCAATGGGATAGACCAGACTCGGCGGGCTATCCAGTCGTTATGGGAAGCTGGAAATGGGGACCATTCTAGCGCGTAGGCCGGGTATAGGGCTACTCAGCCCCCGCTTTGGCAGCGTTCAGCCGCGTCAACAGGAACACTCCCGGCAGGGCCGACAGTAGGTGGCTCAGACCAAACAGCAGCGAGATCGCAAGACTCTGCTCCGGCAACAGGCCGGCGGGCGCCAGCAACAGCACCACGGTGGCTTCACGCTTGCCCCAGTCCGATATCAGACCTGGCAGCAGGCCGATACCGAGCAACAGCAAGGGTCCGGCCAGCATCACAGCCCCAAGCTGGGCATCCAGCCCCAGACCACTGGCTGCCAGAACCAGGTTGGTCACCAGCAAGCCCTGAATCACCAGCGACACCGCATAATGGCCGGGATGCCGCAGTGGATTACACACCGCACAAACTCGAACGGCATATGCACGACCCCCAGGCCAGCGCCGCCAGAGCTGATACAGCCCGATCAGTCCGATGCTGCCCGCAAACACCAGCATCATGGCCGCGGCAGGTCGATTAACTGGCGGGAGCAACTGCCCGTAGAGTGGCAGGTAGGCGGGAAGCAGGGCGATGACCAGCAAGAGCAAAACGACGTTACCCGACCAGCGATCCACCGCCTGACTCAGCAGCAGGCTGCCCCTGTCGCCCTGCCCCTGCATGGACTTAAACCGGGTCAGTTCGCCCACCACCAGCGCAGGCCCCAATTCCCCGGCGGCCTGACTCAGCCACAGCGCCCGCAAGAACTGCCGGTAACCCGCGACATAACCCAACCCATTGGCGATCAATTGCCAGCGCCAGGCAAACAGGGTCAACAAGGCCAGGCTGACGCCCAGCATCCCGATCGCATGCAACAGATCGAATCCCCGCAAGAGCTGACTCACGGCACCGAGATCAAGTTTCATGACGATGAGCGCGACTATCGCCAACATGAACAGCGCACGCACAGCACGGGACTGCGCCCGCCCAGCAAAAAAGTCTGAGCCGGCACCTCTCAGCCTGCCACTGCAACGCCGGAGCGGTTGATCTGCCATATTTAAGGGGTACCTTGCGAAGATGGGGGCGGGTTGCCGGGTGGATCGAAACTACACCGGCAAACCGGTCGACTTACCAGAGATTCCAGCGGGAGTTAGGCAGTTTCCAGCGAAACGATGCCACCGAAGGCTGCCCACCCTGCAGATGGACTTTCCTGACCACGGTACCGCCACGGTCGTGGTACTGATGGCCATGGAAAAAGTGATGCTCATCCCAGAATTGCGATTGCCAGGCCAGCGTGGGGATCACGAAAAAGTCACCCTCGCCAACCGCATCGAACTCGAAACGGCCATCGGCATCACAGGGCACCGACCGGCTGACCGCCAGAAAATCCGAAGCACCAATAACGGTCACGGGATCGCTGTCATTAGGACGGTAGGCGAAATCGGGGGGACTCTTACCGGCACCGGCATCCTCACCCTCATAAAGCGCACGCACCCAGGCCTGAGCGAAGGCGGTGGCAGGGTAGAGGTTGACCCGTTCGCCCGCACAGGAAATGACGGCACCGCTGGACAAGCGCAATACGGCGCTCCCCACCAATTGATTGCTACCGGGCTTCAGCATCGCCCTGGCCTCAGCCGCGTCGAACCGAACCGGCAACTTCACGGCCTCCTTCCCCCCGCAGGCAAACAGCAGCAGGGCGCCGACAAAGGCTGAAAGTCTCATGCAAGGCGCACGCATCGACATAGTGATTTGGCGGATAAATGAGCAGTGAAGGCACTGATTGTTCTTTGGCATGGCGCGATTCTAGCCGTCGCGTGGAACCACTGTCGACCACAGGCAAGGTCAGGCATCGCGAGTATAGCCAAAAGTTATGCCGCCCCATAATTATTTGGATGTATAAAACCCACACCATTCCGACTATTTGAGTATTTCCCTCTCTCCGTCAACCACATAAACTTTCCCCCAACGCAGACACAGGGCAAACCCCGGTCAGCACACAAATTCTTGATAAAGCCCGTTTGGCCGCGTCAGGAATACTGGGATATAACACGAATCCTATCCCAGCACCGTAACGTTTAGTTACTTTAATACATCACAAGGAGTGACATCATGAAATCAATCTACAAAGCCGTTTCTGCAAGTGTATTCCTGTTGGCATCTGGCCTGAGCTTCGCGGGGGAGCCCATTAACCTGAATACCGCAGATATGGATCAGGTGAACGCAGGTCTTACCTTTACCAGCGTTGCGAGTGGTGCGTCATCCATCAACGCATCAGTAACGGGCCTTTCTGTTCCGCTCGCCAGCAGCACCTCAGTAGCAAACAACCTGTTGATACCAGGTCTTATCAGCTACAGTGCCGGTGGCGTTGCTTTCTCTTCAACTAATGCAAGCGGATTGGCAACCCCGGTTCAGGCAAATAGTTCAGTTACCACTTCGATTAACCTGCTCTATCCTTAAGAACTGACCAACTGCCCTCACGTGTAGCGGCATAATATGGGCATCTGGTGGGAACACCAGATGCCCATTTATTAGTCTTATTAAAATCATCAATATAACAATAACTAAATAGTCATATACTACCAATAAGGTCACTTATAAATCCATGAATGCAAGATTATATTTATGGTCGAAATTGATTGCACTGGCATTAGCTTCTATATGCAATGAGACCTTTGCAGACTCAAGGATGGTCAAATCGAGATCATTACTCGAATTACGCCAGGATAAAGTCGTCGTTCAAAAATGGGACATCAGCTGTGGCGCCGCCGCGCTGGCAACCCTGCTTAATTATCAACACGGCGATGACGTCACCGAAAAAGACATTGCCAAGGGTCTGTTCCAGAGGGAGGAATACCTCAAAGACCCTACCCTGGTTCAATTACACCAAGGCTTTTCATTACTGGACCTCAAACGTTACGTCGAGCAACGCGGATATGCGGGCAACGGCCTTGGCAAGTTGAGCGTCGACACTCTTTTGGAGAGGGCACCGATCATGGTGGCGCTCAATATGCACGGCTATAACCACTTCGTTGTATTTCGGGGCCTGCGCGGGGATCGGGTGCTACTGGCAGATCCGGCTTGGGGTAACCGAACCATGACCCGTGACAAGTTCGAAGATGTCTGGATTGACTACCCCAAGATAGGGAGGGTAGGCTTCACTGTCGCCAGAAAGGATGGCCTACCGCCACCGAATCAACTGGCACCGCGTGACGAGGATTTTGTCACGCTGAAGTAAAGCCAAACCGGTACTCAAGGAGGAGTCAATGGCGCCAGCAGATCCCTGTTCTCACCCGCTTTTTCGCTCCCCCCGCGCACGGCTCCCGACCTGCATCCTGATAGCGCTGGCCCAGTCCGCCTGCGTCAGCAGCCCGCCAACGTCAGACAGCCCTGACCTGCGGGGCAAACTGGCCCAACGTGATGCCCAGATCGACAATCTGCAGAAACGGGTGCAGCAACTGGAGCGACTCTCAGCCTCAGCCGCACCCGCACCGGCCCCGACAAACGCTGCCCCGCCGCCACAACCGACAATAGCTCCCGTCGCCACTGCGCCCCACCCCACCACCCCACCACCCTCCACGCCACCCGTCC
>JBILXN010000215.1:0-3641 GCA_044378425.1 Methylococcaceae bacterium | reverse complement strand
TTGAGGTTTCCTCTCCGGGTATGGATCGTCCTCTGTTCGCATTGGAGCACTTCGAGCGATTCAAGGGGCAGATGGCCCGTTTGCAACTTACCCGAGCTCTCGATGGGCGGCGTCGATTCAATGCGCGGTTGTTGGGAGTCGATGATCAGGATGTGTTGTTGCAGGACGAGCAGGTCAGTCTGCGCATACCGTTTGATTTGATAGACAAGGCGCGCTTGTCGCCGGAATTTGACCATTAATTTTTACAGGATGGCGCCATGGCGAACAAAGAAATCCTACTGGTAGTCGATGCGTTTTCTCACGAAAAAGACATAGAAAAAGAAGTCGTGTTTGCGGCGATCGAAGAAGCTTTGCGAACTGCGACGGTCAAGTATCATGAGAATCAGATTGACGTTCGGGTCGAGATTGACCGCAAAAGTGGTGGTTATGAAACCTACCGTCGCTGGTTGGTGATTGAAGATCAGGAAGATGCAGAATCATTCGATCCTGAGATGGAAATTGAATTGACCAAGGCCCGTGAGCGTAAGCCGGCTATTGCGGTGGGGCAATTTATTGAGGAGCGCGTCGAATCCATAGGCTTCGGTCGAATTGAGGCGCAAACCGCCAAGCAGGTCATTGTGCAGCGAGTGCGTGATGCCGAGCGCCGCAAGATCGTAGAGGCCTACCGCGATCGGGTAGGCGAACTGGTTACCGGCGTCATCAAACGGGTCGAAAGGGGTAACGTGTTCCTGGACTTGGGTGGCAATGTTGAAGCGTTCATCGCGCGCGAGGAAATGATTCCGCGTGAGGCAGTTCGCTCCGGCGACAGGTTACGCGGCTATCTGAAGGAGGTTCGCCAGGAAGCGCGTGGGCCCCAACTGTTCGTTAGCAGAACCGCGCCGGAGTTGATTCTGGCCCTGTTCCGCCTCGAAGTGCCTGAAGTCAGTGAAGGTGTAATTGATATCATCGGGGCTGCCCGTGATCCCGGGGTGCGAGCCAAAATTGCTGTAAAAAGCAACGATTTGCGGCTTGATCCGGTGGGTGCCTGCGTTGGAATGCGGGGTTCGCGGGTGCAGGCCGTATCGAACGAACTGGCTGGGGAGCGAGTCGATATTATCCTGTGGAACGAAAATGACGCCCAGTTCGTCGTCAATGCGATGTCCCCGGCCGAAATTGTTTCGATCGTTATGGACGAGGATCGCCACTCCATGGACATTGCTGTGGCCGATGAGAATTTGTCGATGGCAATCGGTCGGGGGGGGCAGAACGTGCGGCTGGCCTCGGAATTAACCGGTTGGACCCTCAACGTCATGAGTGAGACTCAGGCTGAGGAAAAAAGCGAAAAAGAGACGGCAACGCTCGTGCAATTATTCGTCGAGCAATTGGATGTCGATGACAGCGTTGCCGAAATACTGGTGCGGGAGGGGTTCTCTACTGTCGAAGAACTCGCCTACGTGCCAGCCAAGGAGATGCTGGAAATTGACGAGTTCGATGAGGGTATTGTTGACGAACTTAGAAACAGGGCCCGTGACCTTTTGCTCATTAAGGCAATAGCCAGCGAGGAGAAGGATGAAACAGCCGTGGCCCCAGCGGATGACCTGCTGGCGCTTGATGAAATGGATCCGGAAACGGCAGAGCATTTGGCCGCAGCAGGGGTGCATACTGTCGAGGATCTTGCAGAATTGGCAATTGATGAACTGATGCAAATTGATGGCATGGATGAGGCTAGGGCAGGGCGTTTGATCATGGCGGCCCGTCTGCCCTGGTTTGCGGAAAATTAAGGGCTTTCGGATTAGCAGAGGCTTAGTATGAGCGATTTAACGGTTCGGCAACTCGCTGAAGTAGTCGGCATCCCGCTGGAGAGACTGCTCGCGCAGTTGGGTGAGGCAGGCCTGGATAAGGGTACTGCCGAGGATGTTCTCAGTGATGCGGAAAAGCTCAAGTTCCTGAGTTTTCTGCGAGAAAGTCACGGCAAAGGCAAGGCGGAGGATGTCGCCGATCCCAAGCGGGTAACCCTGCAGCGAAGGACCGTCAGCGAATTAAAGCAAGGCAAGGTGCCGGGTAAGGCCACCAAGACTATCAGTGTTGAGGTTCGTAAAAAACGAACCTATGTCAAGCGAAGTGAGCTGCCTGAATTGAGCGAGCAGCGACATGAGGTCGAGCAGGCCCGTCAGGCGTTGGACGAGCAGGAAAGGAAAGACGCCGAACTAAAGGCCCAGCAACTCGCACGGCAGGAGGAAGAGCGCCGTCAGACAGAGGAGACTGAGCGTCTTCGTCGGGAGGAGGCTGAACGATTGGCAGCCGAAAAGCAGCGCCTTAGTGCGCTTGCCAAGTCTGAGCCAGTGATGGAGGTTGCTGCGCCTGAGCCTGTGTCTGCGCAAGAGGAACAGCCCGTCGTTGAGGCTGAGCCTGTCATTGAGCAACTGCCCAAAAGAGCGGTCGTGTCGCCGCCCCCCCCGCTGGACGATGTTCGTCGCGCCAAAAAGAAAATTGGCGGCGAGCGCGGTAAACCTGAGGATGACGGCCGCGACATCGATAGTCTCCGCAACAAGAATAAATTCAAGAAAAAACTAAAGTCCGGCAAGGCGGCAGTGATGCCCGAGTCACGCCATGGGTTCGAGCGCCCGACTGGTCCAATGGTCCGTGATGTGGCCATTCCGACATCCGTCAGCGTATCGGATCTCGCGCAGCGCATGTCGGTCAAGGCGACCGAAGTTATCAAGACCCTTATGCGAATGGGGGTAATGGCGACCATCAATCAGATACTTGATCAAGATACGGCCATTCTGGTTGTGGAAGAAATGGGCCATAGTGCGACGCGTCAGGTCGAAAATGTCCTGGAGGCGGAAATTGAAGCGACTCTAAGTTTGGCTTCGGAAGCTGAGCAAAAGGGTCGAGCGCCGGTTGTCACCATCATGGGACACGTTGACCATGGCAAAACCTCGCTGTTGGACTACATTCGAAAAAGCCGCGTTGCCCAAGGTGAAGCGGGGGGCATTACCCAGCATATTGGCGCCTATCAGGTGAAGACCAGTCATGGCGCAGTGACTTTCCTTGATACGCCAGGCCACGCAGCGTTCACTGCAATGCGGGCAAGGGGTGCGAAAGTGACTGATATCGTGGTGCTGGTAGTCGCGGCCGATGATGGCGTAATGCCGCAAACCCGCGAGGCCATCGACCACTCACGTGCCGCTGGCGTGCCGATAGTTGTTGCCGTCAATAAAGTCGATAAACCCGAGGCCGATCCGGACAGGGTCAAGCAGGAACTGACCAATTTCAACGTCATACCTGAAGAATGGGGGGGTGACTGTCAGTTCGTCGAAGTATCCGCCAAGACGGGTGACGGTATCGATGATCTGTTGAACGCCATTCTTTTGCAGGCGGAAGTGCTGGAACTCACGGCCGCGCATGACATCCCGGCTACCGGGGTGGTGCTGGAGTCCAAACTTGAAAAAGGGCGTGGCCCAGTGGCCGATATCCTGATACAGCAAGGTCAACTGCGAAAGGGTGATTTCCTTCTGTGCGGTATGGAATTTGGCCGCGTACGTGCCATGTTCAACGAGAATGGCAAGCCGGTTAAAGAGGCGGGTCCTTCATGTCCGGTTGAAGTGCTGGGTTTGTCTGGCGCGCCGAATGCCGGGGATGAGTTCATCGTGGTGGCC
>JBILXN010000055.1:0-12508 GCA_044378425.1 Methylococcaceae bacterium | reverse complement strand
TAGAGACGATAAGGCACCCATAGCGTCAAACAAGACCGTTAGCGTCCAGTGCAGTTCTTCGCCGCCGCCTGCAAAAATAATGTCCTGCTTTCCGAGTTGGATCAGCTCTGCGGCGTTGCCGATGCAATGGGCGCTGGTAGCGCAGGCTGAACTGATTGAATAGTTGACCCCTTTGATTTTGAAGGGGGTAGCCAGACATGCCGAATTGGTATTGGACATCGTGCGCGGCACCATGTACGGGCCTACTTTTTTGATGCCCTTTTCGCGGAAGGTGTCCCAGGCGTTGATCAGGTTTGATGTTGATGGACCACCAGAGCCCATGATGAGGCCCGAACGCGGATTGGATACCTCCGATAGTTCGAGTCCGGCGTCAGCGATGGCCTCTTCCATTGCCAGATAATTATAGGCGGCACCTTCGCCCATGAAGCGGCGTATCTTCCTGTCGATCACGTCATCCGGATTGATTTTCAGGGGGCCGTGGACGTGGCTGCGGAAGCCCAGTTCGGCATATTCCTCACTGAATACGATTCCGGAGCTGCCACTGCGCAATGACGCAGCCACCTCATTCTTGTTGTTGCCAATGCTGGAAATGATGCCCAGACCGGTTACTACTACTCGTCTCATGATTGCAGCCCCTCAGAAGTCGTCTGTCGAGGTGAAAAGGCCGACTCTCAGGTCGTTTGCCTCATAAATCACGCGGCCATCGCACGCCATTTCGGCGTCGGCAATGCCCATGACCAATTTTCTCATCATCACCCGTTTGAGGTTGATACGATAGGTTACTAGTTTGTTATTCGGCAAGACTTGCCCACGGAACTTGACCTCGCCGACACCTAAGGCCCGCCCACGTCCGGGACCGCCCATCCATCCTAGGTAAAAACCAACCATTTGCCACATGGCATCCAGGCCAAGACAACCAGGCATCACCGGGTCGTTTTGGAAATGGCAATCAAAAAACCAGAGAGCGGGTGTGATGTCCAGTTCAGCGACAATCTGGCCTTTATCGAATAGGCCCCCCTCCGATGAGATATGCGTGATGCGGTCAAACATGAGCATTGGGGGTAGGGGCAGTTCAGCATTGCCAGGCCCAAACAGATCACCCTGACCGCATTGAAGCAGTTCCTCTCGGGTATAACTGTTCTTGGTGTGCTGGCGTGTGGAGGGTTCCGAGAGTGTCATTAGCGTGCCAAGGGTTATAATTTTGTTGTAGGAGCGGGATAGCTGTCGAATTTTGCCGGGTTTGTCGCCTTGTGCGAGTGTCCAGTATGACAAGCGGATCAGTTACCATCATTACTGTGGTCCGGCTAGCCTGACTACCCCTCCGCTTTTAACTGCGGGTGGATTCGAAAAAAACGTACCATCATACCAGAATCAAACGCGGATAAATCGAGGCGCTTGCAAGGTGAGCTGGAATGCAAGGGAACTGCAAGTGATGTCATCTGCGGTAGTATCAAGGCAACTTCAAAAATGACTCAGCAGACCGAAACAGCAATTCCGGGCCGCATCGACTGGGCGTACATCAGAGCCGTGGTTTTCGCCCGCAAGCGGGTGTTGCTGGTCGCCCATCTGGTAGCCATTCTCGCGGCCATCGTCGCCGTGCCGGTCCCATTGCTCATGCCCATGCTGGTGGATGAGGTTTTGCTTGGAAGGCCTGGCATAGCTGTTGCCACCTTGAATCGCCTTTTGCCGGATGATTGGCAGACAGCGGGTGGTTACATCTGTGCCGTCTTGTTTGCAACGGTACTGCTAAGAGTGCTGGGGGCCTTTTTCAACGTGGTACAGACCCGTCAGTTCAGTCTGATATCCAAAGACGTCATCTATCGCATCCGTTGCCGTCTGATAAGCCACCTTGAACGAATTTCCATGGCCGAGTACGAGAGCCTTGGCAGCGGTGCGGTAGTGACGCATATGGTTACCGACCTGGACACGCTGGATGCCTTTGTGGGAAGCACGGTTGCCCGCAGCCTGGTCGCGGTGTTGACCCTGGCAGGAACGGCAGCGGTACTCTTCTGGATGCACTGGAAACTCGCCTTATTCATCGTCCTGCTTAATCCCGTCGTGATCTTTTTCACCCGGGTATTGGGCAAGCAGGTCAAGGCGCTTAAACGGGATGAAAATGCCGCTATCGGCGCTTTTCAGTCGGCGTTGACCGAAACCCTGGATGCTATCCATCAAATACGCGCCAGCAACCGTGAGCGGCACTACTTCGAACGTCTGGTCACCGATGCCCGCGCCGTGAGGCAACACTCCGCTGCCTATGCCTGGAAGAGCGATGCTGCCAGTCGTATGAGTTTTCTGGTGTTCCTGACCGGATTCGATGTGTTTCGGGGGGTGGCATTACTGATGGTCGTGTACTCTGATCTCAGCGTAGGCGAAATGATGGCAGTAGCGGGTTATCTCTGGTTCATGATGGCTCCGGTGCAGGAAGTTTTGGGGATGCAGTATGCCTATTTCGGCGCAAAAGCCGCGCTGGAGCGCATCAATAGGTTCTGTCATCGTCAAGTGGAGCCTCAATATCCCCATTGCGATAACCCCTTCACGGGCAAGGATACGGTGGGGGTCTATATAGAAGACCTCCATTTTAGCTATGGTCAGGGCGGTGAGATCCTGCAGGGCATTCGTCTTGATATCCAGCCCGGCGAAAAAATAGCCCTCGTGGGTGCCAGTGGCGGAGGCAAATCTACCTTAATGCAGGTGCTGATCGGTCTCTACCCGCCCAGTCGCGGCATGATCTACTTCGACGGTGTGCCGATCGACCGAATTGGCATGGATGTCGTGCGGGAACATGTCGTCACCGTGTTGCAACATCCGATACTCTTCAACGACACGATCCGGGCCAACCTCACGATGGGACGGCCAGCAACTGAAGCCGCGCTCTGGGCTGCACTCGAAGTCGCCCAAATGCGGGATGTGATTGAAGACTGTCCCGACGGGCTTGATGCGGTGGTGGGGCGTCAGGGAATGAGACTGTCCGGGGGGCAGCGCCAGCGGCTGGCCATAGCCAGGATGGTGCTAGCCGATCCCAAGGTTGTCATTCTCGACGAAGCGACCTCCGCGGTTGACAATGTTACCGAAGCCCACCTCTATCGCGCACTGGATGCCTTCCTTGAAGGCCGTACGACGCTGATCGTCGCCCACAGGCTTAGTGCCATTACCCATGCGGACCGCATACTGGTGTTTGAGGACGGGAAAATTGTTGAAGATGGCGACCACGAAACCCTGATCTCACGTCGCGGGCTATACTCCAAGCTGTATGGGGTACCGGCGCTGGCTTTAGCCGGGGTGCGGTCTGCTGCAGTCAACTGAAGCGGAGCCGGGTATCCGACTGTGCCGGGGGCAAGCGTGAGGCTGAGGTTATGTCCGGCCCGTCTTCAGCCCATGATTTAATCTGACCTTAATTGTCGAAACCGTGCCGTCATACGATTTACATACCCACTCTACCGCTTCCGATGGCGCCTATGAACCTGCCGAGCTGGTGCGTCATGCCGCAGCAGCCGGTATTGAGGTGTTGGCGCTGACCGATCACGATTCGACGGCCGGTCTCGACCAGGCAGATCTGGCCGCAGATGAAGTTGGCGTGAGCCTGATTCGGGGGGTGGAGATCTCGGTAACCTGGGAAAAAAAGACGCTGCACCTGATCGGTTTGAATCTGGATTCAAACTGTCCTGCCCTACAGGAAGGCCTGCTCAGCCTGCAGCATTTGCGTGACGCTCGTGCCCGCGAGATGGGCGCCAGATTGGAGCGGGCCGGCATACCCGGCGTGTTTGAGGCTGCATCTATTCTAGCCAATGGCGGAATGGTCACCCGCACTCACTTTGCCATACATCTGGCGCGATTAGGGCTTGCGGCGGATGTGCGCGATGTGTTCAACCGCTACATCACGCCTGGCAAGCCCGGCTATGTGTCCACCCAATGGGCCGACATGACGCAGGCCATCGGCTGGATACGGGGAGCGGGCGGGGTTGCCGTGCTGGCCCATCCCCAGCGCTACAAGTTGACAGGTAGTTGGCTGCGCCGCCTGTTAGGCGAGTTCAAGCAGTTGGGGGGGCTGGGCCTTGAAGTGCTGTCAGGCACCGCTTCTCCCGGTGATATCCAGTCCAGTACCGAATATGCCCGCCGCTTCGGCTTGCTGGCCTCCTGCGGGTCGGATTTTCACAGCCCCGCCCATGGCTTCCCCAAACTGGGGCGACTGCCGCCGATGCCCGCCGGTCTCACGCCGATATGGACGGCCTGGGAGGATCGAGCGCCCACATCGACGCCCTGAACTGAGCCGAATCGTCCAACCGTCGATCTCGCGCGATCAGTGCATCCCGCAAGATATGAGCCTTGTCGAAACAGGAGACCCGCCGTGACAGAGCACATTCAGCGTTGCGCCTGGGCTGAGCGTACCGACATTGAGCGCGACTACCACGACCGCGAGTGGGGAACCCCCTTGCACGATGATCGCAGACTGTTCGAGTTTCTGGTGTTGGAAGGCGCACAGGCTGGGCTGTCCTGGGTCACGATACTGCGTAAGCGGGAGGCCTACCGCGCGGCTTTCGATCAGTTTGACCCGGAGCGGGTAGCCCGCTTCAATGACGCGAGGATCGCTGACTTGCTCGGTAATCCGGGCATCGTCCGCAATCGGCTCAAGATCCATTCTGCCATCGCAAATGCCCGTGCGTTTCTCGTCGTGCGCGAGGCCTACGGCAGCTTTGATGCCTACGTGTGGCAGTTTGTGGAGGGCCAGCCTCAAGTTAACGCCTGGCCCAGTATGGCAGAAATGCCTGCGCGTACAGTCGAATCAGACCGCATGAGCCGCGACATGAAGCGGCGAGGCTTCAGTTTCGTCGGTTCCGTGATCTGCTACTCGTTCATGCAGGCTGTGGGCATGGTCAACGACCACACCCGCGACTGTTTCCGCAGTCATCGCTGCTAAAGCACGAACTTGACGCCGATGATCAACAGGAGGGTTGCAAGAATGGGCCGCAGCACTTTCTCGGGAATGCGGGCACTGAGGTGGCTGCCCAAATAAATGCCGGGCAAAGAGCCGATCAGCAGACTGCCGAGCAGCCCGAAATCGACATTGCCCATGTGCCAGTGACCCAAACCTGCCACGGCCGTGAGCGGTATTGCGTGAGCCAGGTCGGTACCGACAATACGGACCGTGGAAAGGCGCGGATAGAGAAATAGCAGGGCGACGGTGCCGAGTGCGCCTGCTCCCACGGAGGACAGCGTTACCAGCACGCCGAGAAATAGTCCCACCAGCAGGGTGATAAACGGTTGCCACTTGCCGAAGCGTTCGGTGTGGGTAATACGTTCCCGAGCCGTATTATCGAGTTTGCGGCGATTGACCAGATGGTTGCGCACGAACAGCGCCAGCGCGGTGCAGATCAGCGCCACCCCCAAACTGTTAGTAATGACGGCAGTGATGGCCTCATTTTTGGTATAGACGTTTTCCAGCAGGTAAATCACACCCATGGCGGCCGGAATGCTGCCTAGACACAGGTGGATTACGATTTTCCACTCTACCGAGCGGTGCTTGCCGTGGTGGACGAAAACGCCACCGGTCTTGGTGATGGCAGCGAACAACAGGTCGGTGCCGACAGCGGCCTTGGGGGCGAATCCGAAGATGAATACCAAGATCGGGGTCATCAGCGAGCCACCACCTACGCCGGTGAGTCCCACCAGGAAGCCGACCAGCAGGCCGGATACGATCTGTGCGATATTGAAGGTCATGGTCACTCTGATGGCCGGATTGATGCGATCCGGGTAGGGATTAAGTAAGGGCGGGTTGCGAGAGGGCGCATCATACAGCGGGCTGCAGCCTCGCATAAAGGGCGCCATTCCGAATTCTCAGCGCCACGATTCTTATTTTGGGTGGGGGATGGTAGCATCGTCTCTAATACAGCTTGGGTGTTTTGGGGAGAAAGCGTTGCCGTCCCAAAGCCCAACCATTCGTCCATGCACCAGGGAGAACACGATGTATTCGGCCACCCTCCGAACCCTCAAGACAGTAACGTGGGTCACCGCAACAGGCATGCTGTGTCTGGTTGCCAGTGGCTGTGCCCAGCAAAATCGGCCTGTCTCCGAAGCCGATGCCTGTCAGGCACTTAATCATGTCATCGGGCAGGCCCCCAGCGGCTTTAAATCCCTGCGTGGGGCTTCAACCGCCGACTACGATCATATTCGTTGGGATGCCAAACCTATTTTGCCGGGCACTGAGTGTGACATCGGGGAATGGGCAGGCGGTCGTGTGAATTATGGCTGCACCTGGGATCAGGGTAACCAGGCCACCGCCAAGGCGAACTACGACCAAGGCCTAGCCCTGGTTAGCCGATGCGTCGGCGCAGGCTGGACGGTGTCCGAACCCGCCGGCAACACCGGCAAGGCCACACTGTTCTCAAGGCCCAACAGCCCGACCACGGTAGAGGTGCGCTACTACCGGGAGCGTCCACCCTCCAGTAACTGGCAGACCAGCCTGACAGTAGGCCCGCCCATTACCCGCGACGCCCGCTGAACCCAAACGACCGGCCCGTTGCCTTGCCAAACGGTCGGTCTTGATTTAGCTTACGCAACATCCGTAGGGCTAGGGGTGCCCCGCCGCGCAGACCGCGCAACAGGCCGGGCTGAGACACACCCTTTGAACCTGACCCGGTTAGTACCGGCGTAGGAAAGCCTGTCCCCGGGTTGATTCGGACTCGCACCGACAACCGTCTGGACCTTTTCCTCCTGCGCTGAATTGTTTTGTCATTCCGCCGAGGAGACAGCGATGAACGCGATCCCTGATAATTTCCTGCACGATGCCGTTACAGCGAAACGGGCTTCTATCCAGCCTTTCGCCGCCTCGGAAAAGGTCTATGTCCAAGGCAGCCGCGCCGATCTTCGTGTACCCATGCGCAAGGTCAGCCAGTCAGATACCCCGACCGCTCAGGGTCATGAGAAAAACCCGCCTATCTACGTTTACGATACATCGGGGCCCTACACCGATCCGGCGGTAGCGATCGATCTTTGTCAGGGCTTGCCGGCACTGCGTGCGGACTGGATAGAGGAACGCGGCGACACCGAGGAACTGGGTGGCCCCAGTTCGAGTTATGGCCATGCACGCCAGAATGATCCAGCGCTGAGCAACCTGCGCTTTGAGCACCTTCGCAAGCCGCGCTGCGCAAAAGCGGGCGCTAATGTCACCCAAATGCACTATGCCCGCAAAGGCATCATCACGCCGGAGATGGAATACATCGCCATCCGCGAAAATCAGAAGCTCGATGCCATCGCCGAGATGTACCGTACCCAGCATCCGGGCGAATCCTTCGGCGCGGCGATACCCCAGCTGATCACCCCGGAGTTTGTGCGCGATGAGGTGGCGCGTGGCCGAGCCATCATCCCCAACAACATCAACCATCCAGAATCCGAGCCGATGATCATCGGCCGAAACTTCCTGGTGAAGATCAACTGCAACCTCGGCAATTCCGCCGTTACCTCCTCCATTGAGGAAGAGGTCGAAAAAATGCTGTGGTCGATACGCTGGGGTGGCGACACCGTGATGGATTTGTCCACCGGCAAGAACATTCACGAAACCCGCGAATGGATCATCCGTAACTCACCGGTGCCGATAGGCACCGTGCCGATCTATCAGGCACTGGAAAAAGTGGATGGTCGCGCCGAGGCGCTCACCTGGGAGATCTTCCGCGACACGCTCATTGAGCAGGCCGAGCAGGGCGTGGATTATTTCACCATCCATGCCGGCATCCGGTTGGCGCACATCCCGCTGACCGCGAAGCGTGTTACCGGGATTGTCTCCCGCGGGGGGTCGATTATGGCCAAGTGGTGTCTGGCGCATCACAAGGAAAGCTTCCTATATACCCACTTTGAGGATATCTGCGAGATCATGAAGGCTTACGATGTTGCCTTCTCGCTGGGCGATGGCTTGCGGCCCGGGTCCATTGCCGATGCCAATGATGAAGCTCAGTTCGCGGAGTTGCGTACACTTGGAGAACTGACCGAGATCGCCTGGAAGCACGATGTTCAAGTGATGATCGAAGGCCCTGGCCATGTGCCCTTGCACATGATCAAGGCCAACATGGAAGAACAGCTCAAGCACTGCCATGAGGCGCCTTTCTATACCCTTGGCCCACTGACCACCGACATTGCCCCCGGCTACGACCACATCACCAGCGCCATTGGCGCGGCCATGATTGGTTGGTACGGCACGGCCATGCTGTGCTACGTCACCCCCAAGGAGCACCTTGGGTTACCTAACAAGCAGGATGTACGGGATGGCATCATCGCCTACAAGATCGCTGCCCATGCGGCCGATCTGGGCAAGGGTCATCCCGGCGCACAGGCCCGTGACAATGCGCTATCCAAGGCGCGCTTTGAATTCCGCTGGGCGGATCAATTCAATTTGTCGCTGGATCCTGAAAAGGCGCTGGAATTCCATGATGAAACCCTGCCGCAGGAAGGTGCCAAACTGGCCCATTTCTGCTCGATGTGTGGCCCGCATTTCTGCTCCATGAAAATCACCCAGGACGTTCGCGAGTACGCCAAAACCCATGGTCTGGAGGACGGCAAGGCGCTGACCGCAGGGATGGAAGAAATGGCTGACGAATTCGTCAAGAGCGGGGCGGAGATTTACCACAGGACCTAAGCGCCGGGTGTAAGTTGGCCGTGATGCGGACACTCGGCCGTTGGCTTGCCGGACTGGCACTATTGCAGGCCCATGCCGCAGTCGCCGATGGTGATCTTGGCCACAAGGTACTCGGCTCGGTGGGGTTGGATGCCGGAAGCCAGCCCGATCCGGGCATCTATGTCGGCAACCGGTTTTTCTATTCCCAGGCAGACCAGTTGCGCGACCGTCATGGCCATGACATCCCGATCAAGGGGCTGCAACTTGATGCCTATGCCGATGTGGTGGGTGCCTCCGGCACCTACAAGTTCGACGCCGGCCCCTATGTCACGGCAGCTTTGGCGGTACCTTACGCAAAAGTGACCACCAAAGCCGACGTGCCCGCCATCAACGTCGATCGCTACGGACTCGGTGATATCTTCGTTGAGCCGCTGATGGTGGGCTGGCGGTTACCCCGCGCCGACGCGGTAGCGTCTTACAGTTTTTATGCGCCCACCGGCCAAATCAACCGTCAGGGATTGGGACGGCCCCAGTGGGCACAGCAGTTTTCGGCGGGGGGGACAGTGTTTTTCGATGACCAGCGAGCCTTGCGGTTTTCGGCGCTGGCGAGTTACAACCTCTATCACCAGAAACAGGGTATCGACATTACTCGGGGCGATACCGTCCAGATTCAGGGCGGCTTTGGGGGTAGGGTCTTCGGCTTGGTCGATATTGGCCTGGCGGGTTATGCCCTCTGGCAGGTCGGTGATAATCAGGGTTCGGATTTGCCGGCCGCCTATCGCGGGGTGCGCGAGCAGGCCGTGGGTCTCGGACCGGAGTTGGGGGTGCTGATTCCGGCACTGAAGGCCAAGCTTACCGCTCGTTATGAGTGGGATCTTGCTGCTGTGGCGCGTCCCGACGGTCAGGTGCTGGTGGTGAGTCTATCCTTTCTGGCGTGGCGCTAAGCCAAAGCCGCAGGTTGGCGCGCTCACCGCCAGCCCGGACAGTTCAATCAGCGCGAGCTAGCGCCGTGTTCCGAGATTCGGGCAGACCGCCAACAGGGGCAAAAACATGCCGATGCAACCCATATCCGAAGATGTCCTCAGGGAAAAGTATGCCAAGGAAGGCGAGACCAGCGCTGAGCAGATTTTCAGACGGGTAGCAAAGGCGCTGGCATCGGTCGAAACCAAGCCCGATGAGTGGGAGCCGCGTTTCCTGGACGCTTTGCAGCAGGGCTTCATCCCCGCCGGACGGGTAATGTCGGCAGCGGGCACGGCTATCCAGGCCACCCTTATCAACTGCTTTGTGCAACCGGTGGGGGATTCCATCTCGGAGCCCGACGCCGATGGCAAGCCGGGCATTTATACCGCGCTCGGCGAGTCTGCCGAAACACTGCGGCGGGGCGGTGGTGTCGGCTATGATTTTTCCCGAATTCGACCTAAGGGCGCGAAGGTCAGGGGAACCGCCTCCAATGCCTCGGGCCCACTCTCCTACATGCGGGTGTTCGATCGCTCGTGCGAAACCGTAGAATCGGCCGGCAGTCGCCGCGGCGCTCAGATGGGCATCCTGCGCTGCGATCATCCCGATATCGAGGACTTCATCCATGCCAAGGACCGGGCAGGAGAACTGACCAATTTCAATATCTCGGTGGCCGTGACCGACGACTTCATGGCGGCGGTTGAGGCAAACGCCGAGTGGGCTCTGGTCCACCGCGCGGAAGCGGGCGAAACACAGAAGGCGGCAGGCGCCTATTCGCGCGATGATGGCCTCTGGGTCTATCGCCGTCTGCCCGCCCGGCAGTTATGGGATCAGATGATGACGTCTACCTACGATCACGCCGAGCCGGGCGTGCTGTTCGTGGACCGTGCCAATGCCGAAAACAATCTGCACTACTGTGAAGTGTTCGAGGCCACCAATCCCTGTGCTGAGGAATGGCTGCCGGATTATGGTTGCTGCTGTCTGGGGTCGATAGATCTGACCCGGTTCGTCTCGGATCCTTTTACTGGCGCTGCCGCCTTTGCTTATGAGGCCTTTGCCTCACTGGCTGCCACGGCCGTGCGGATGCTCGATAACGTGCTGGATCTGACTTACTGGCCGCTGCCTCAACAGCAGGCAGAGGCTACGGCGAAGCGTCGGATAGGCCTCGGCTTTACCGGTTTGGGGGATGCCCTGATCCTGCTGGGTCTGCGCTATGACAGTGCTGAGGCGCGGGCCATGGCGGGGCGTATCGCCGCGACGTTACGCGATGCCGCTTACGGTAGTTCCATCGCACTGTCCCGGGAGAAAGGCCCATTCCCGTGCTACCAGGCAGAGCCATTCCTCTCGGCAGGATTTGCCCGACGTCTGCCTGACAGCCTATGTCAGCGGATTCGTCAGCATGGCTTGCGTAACAGTCATCTGCTAGCCATAGCGCCCACGGGTACCATTAGCCTGGCGTTTGCTGATAATGCGTCCAACGGGATCGAGCCACCCTTCGCCTGGACCTATACCCGCCGCAAACGCATGCCGGACGGCGGGGTGCAGGATTATGCGGTGGAAGATCATGCCTACCGCCGTTACCGGCTGGAGGGGGGCGATACCGATCATCTGCCTGAACACTGGGTTACGGCGCTCGAAATCGCGGCACTGGATCACATGCGAATGCTGGCAGCAGTCCAGCCAGCGATTGATACCAGTATTTCCAAGACCGTTAATGTACCGGCCGATTATCCCTTTGAGGCCTTCAAGGATTTGTATCTTGAGGCCTGGCGCCATGGGCTCAAGGGCCTTGCAACCTATCGGCCCAATCTCATCACCGGCGCGGTGCTGGAGGTCAGCGAAGCGCGTGCCGTGAAGGCCGCTGTGGTCGAGCCCGATTTCGATGAGTCCGACCCCAATCGCCGGTTACGGCTGGAACGCGTGCCGGATCCGACGCTGGCATCCCTGCGCTGGCGCCGACGCCCCCGTCCGCTGGGTGGCAATCCCTCCTGGTGCTATATGGTCGACCACCCGCGAGGTTCGTTTGCGGTGTTTGTCGGCCATCTGGAGGATGGTCGGGGCTCTCCCTTCGAGGTCTGGATCAATGGTGCAGAGCAGCCGCGAGGGCTGGGTGCGGTGGCGAAATCGCTCTCCATGGATATGCGTTCGAACGATCGGGGCTGGCTGAAGGCCAAACTGGAAAGCCTGATCAAGACCGCCAGCGATGACGGTTTCGATCTGCCTTTGCCACCCTTGGGTGAGCCATTGCGAATGCCCAGTCTGGTGGCCGGCTTTGCGAAGCTGGTGTATCTCCGCTGCGACTCCTTGGGCGCCTTCGATGAAATCGGCGACACGCCGATACTGAAGGCGTTGATGTCGCCCAAGGAGCCTAAGACCGGCCCGGACGGCACGTTGTCATGGACCGTCGATATCTATAACCCCGCGACCCTTGACGATTTTGTGATGGGATTGAAGGAACTGGTACTGCCGAATGGACAACGTCGGCCCTATTCGGTGTGGCTGTCGGGTACCTATCCCCGGGTTCTGGACGGTCTCTGCAAGTCGCTGTCCTATGATATGCGGGTAATCGACCCGGCCTGGATAGGCGCGAAACTGCGGCAGTTGGTCGATTTTGCTGAGCCCCGTGGCGATTTTCTGGCCTGGGTGCCCGGTGAAGAGCGCAAGACCAATTACCCCTCGACGGTTGCCTATCTGGTGCGGCTGATGATTCATCGCTACGCCCTGTTAGGCATCCTGGACGAAGCAGGCTATCCGGTCGAGGACATGGGCATCGTAGCCTATGATGCCGAGCAGTTTCTGCCGCTTGGGATCCTATCGGCCCGTGCGCTGGAACTAAGGCCCGGCAAGCGCTGCCCCGAATGCGGGAATCACGCGGTCATTATCAAAGATGGCTGTGATTTCTGCACCGCCTGCGGTGCGGTAGGTGGCTGCGGTTGATCGAGGGCT
>JBILXN010000250.1:0-2868 GCA_044378425.1 Methylococcaceae bacterium | reverse complement strand
GGACGCTTCGATCTATGCTGTTTCTGCTGTGTTCAGCGACCCGAGGACCACCCACTGCGGCCGGTTGATTACCAGCCGCTGGATCGCATCTGGAGCCAATTCGGCTACGTCAAACAGCCTGAACTGGCGACGACTTATGACTGGAAGGACATCGACGAGGCGGAGGAAACGGCAAAGCCGATGGTGTTCTGGCTCAAACCCCTGAGGGAGACCGACTCATGACAAGGACATTTCGTGTTGCTGCCGCCCAGTACGATATTGGCTTTCTGGCCCACTGGGATGACTATGCCGCCAAAATGAGCCGATGGGTCGCGGAGGCCGCTGCAGGCCAGGCTCGCCTGCTGGTATTCCCCGAATACTTCAGCATGGAGCTTGCCTCCCTGTTTCCCGAATCAGTCTACACGTCGCTATCGGGGCAACTGAAAGCCATGCAGGGTCTGTTGCCGAAGTTTCTCGCCTTGTTCGAGGAGCTCGCAAGGCAGCACGGGATATACATCGTTGCCGGGTCCTACCCGGTGCGCCAACCAGAGGGTCATTATCGCAACCGTAGCTACCTTTTCCGGGCGGAGGGCGGCATGGATTTTCAGGATAAGCTGCAGATGACCCGTTTTGAAAATGAGCAGTGGCACATCAGCGCCGGCGATGCGATCAAGACCTTTGATACTGCTCTGGGCCGTATCGCCATCAACATCTGTTATGACAGCGAATTTCCCATGATCGCTCGCTACCAGATCGAAGCAGGTGCCGACCTGATTCTGGTACCGAGTTGCACCGACACCACGGCGGGCTACTGGCGGGTGCGGATCGGCTGTCAAGCCCGAGCGCTTGAAAATCAGTGCTATGTGGTGCAGTCGCCCACGGTGGGTTCAGCGCCCTGGTCTGAGGCGGTGGATGTCAACATCGGGGCGGCGGCCGTCTATACCCCGGTCGATTACGGCTATCCGGACGATGGCGTGCTTGCGATAGGTACCCTGAACGCAGTCCAGTGGGTCTATGCGGATATTGACCTGGATTCCATTGCGCACATCCGCAAAACAGGTCAGGTCTTTAACTACCGCGATTGGCCTCGTCAGTTCCGCTGCATCCATTCAGACTAGGATTGCGAATTCTTCACCCAGCCAGCCACATCGCGTAGCATGACTGCCACTTTAACGACGCAAAGCATCACCCTAGCCACCATGCGCGCCAAACCAGACCGAATCGAGCTCTTTGACACTACGCTTCGAGATGGCAGCCAGACTGCCGGCATCAATTTTTCTTCCGCGGACAAGGTTCGGATAGCCCATCGGTTGGCCGAGTTCGGGGTGGACTGGATTGAAGGTGGCTGGCCGGGCGCCAGCCCAAAGGACACCCGCTTTTTCGAATTGATGCGTGATCGCAACTGGCCCCACACCCGACTGGTGGCCTTTGGCAGCATGGCGCGTCCCGGCACATCGGCCGCCGAGGACGTCGGGCTGCGTCACCTGGTCGAAAGCGGCGCCGATGCCGCCTGCGTCTTCGGCAAAAGCTGGGACCTTCATGTCACCAAGGCGCTGGGGATCAGCCTGGCTGAAAATCTGGCGTTGATCCATGACACCATCCACTGGCTCAAAAGCCAACTGCCGGTAGTCTTTTTCGACGCCGAACACTTTTTCGACGGCTACCGCGACAATCCCGACCATGCCGTTGATGTGCTCAAGGCCGCGCATGATGCAGGTGCAGACGGACTGGTGCTGTGCGACACCAATGGCGGCACCATCCCCCAGACCATTGCCGCTGTAGTCGCCTCAGTGGTCGAGCGCTTCCCCACTACCACTGTCGGCATTCACGCCCACAACGATTCCGAGTTGGCAGTCGCCAATTCGGTGGCTGCCGCAGGGGCCGGAGCCACCATGATACAAGGTACGATCAACGGCATTGGCGAACGCTGCGGCAATGCCAACCTGGTATCCATCATTCCGACCCTGCAACTCAAGATGGGGCTGGATTGTGGCATCGATGCCGCGAAACTGCGGCAGCTTGGCTCGCTCTCCCGCTTCGTCAATGAAATGGCCAACCGACTGCCATGGCAGCACCAGCCTTTTGTAGGACTCAACGCCTTTGCTCACAAGGGCGGCATTCATGTCTCGGCCATCCGCAAAGATGCGCGATTGTATGAGCATATTGATCCGGCGCTGGTCGGGAATGAGCGACTCATTCTGGTATCCGACCAGGCCGGCAAAAGCACCGTCCAGCTCAAAATGGCCGAGATGGGGTTGGATATCGACTTGAATCCTGATGATCCCGGCGTACGCGAGGCCATCCGGCGGGTGAAGGAACTGGAGCATCGCGGCTTCGCCTATGAAGGTGCCGAGGCGTCGTTCCAATTGCTGTTACTGAAAGCTATGCAGCGTTTCAACCGCTATTTCGAGTTGGACAGTTTTCGGGTGGTTGATGAAAAACATGATCATGAACAGGAACCTGTGTCCGAGGTTTCGGTAAGCCTGCACGTCGGCCAGAGTATCACCGCTACTTCTGCGCGCGGTAACGGACCGGTCAATGCGATGGACAATGCCCTGAGGGAAGCCCTGATCCCGTTTTATCCCGGCCTTTCCAGCATGCGACTCACCGATTTCAAGGTCCGTGTACTGACCACCAACGAAGCCACTCGTGCCACCGTTCGCGTCCTGATCGAATCCACCGATGGCATAGCCAAATGGGGCACAGTGGGGGTCTCACCGAATATGGTGGATGCCAGTTATCAGGCACTGGCCGATGCCATCGAATACAAACTCCTGCTCGACAAGGCGACGCCTCCATCCTGAGCAGACAGCGTGAGGCGGGCCTTGGCCTGCTCCGCAGGCAGGCCCGCCAGCTGCCGTATGACCGCCAAAACCGGCCATAAAAATG
>JBILXN010000086.1:0-9662 GCA_044378425.1 Methylococcaceae bacterium | reverse complement strand
TGACGATGAAATCCTCTGATGTGGCTGGTTGCTTTCCCAAAATACGCCACGTATACTTCGCCACGAGCTTGAAAAAAGCCTGGTCACAGAAAAATGAACCACACTATGGAGGATGCCCGAATGAGATGGGAAAAGCCTAGCTATACCGATTTGCGCTTCGGCTTCGAAGTGACGATGTACATCTACAACCGTTAATTCTGGTTGTGATTCAGACGGGGCTCCACAGAAATGTCGAGCCCCGTTTTCGTGTCCGCACCTAACTTCACATCGCTATATCCCCAACCATGAAGATTCGTGTTCTCGGTGCCGGTGCCGGCGGCGGCTTCCCCCAATGGAACTGTAATTGCCATAACTGCGCTGGCGTCCGCAATGGCAGCTTAAAGGCTACACCTCGTACCCAGTCTTCCATAGCCGTTAGTAGCGATGGACAGCGCTGGGTCTTGTTCAACGCATCGCCCGATATTCGCACCCAACTGGAGAATTTTCCGGCGGCACACCCAAAACAGGGGCTCAGGGACACCGGCATCAAGGCCATCGTCCTGATTGACAGCCAGATTGACCATACCACCGGCCTATTGATGCTGCGGGAATCGACCCTACCGCTGGAGATTTATTGCAGCGAAATGGTCAGACAGGATCTTTCCAGTGGATTCCCACTGTTCACCATGCTGTCGCATTACTGCGGCGTCCATCATCATGCGCTGCCGCTGGATGGTTCAGGCTTCACGATTCCCGGCATTGATGATGTTCGCTTTCACAGCCATTCTCTCAAAAGCAAGGCACCACCCTATTCCCCGCACCGTCACGATCCCCATGATGGCGATAATATCGGGGTAATCATTGAACAGATTTCGACCGGTAAAATGGCCTATTACGCGCCCGGCCTCGGCGAGATTGAGCCACATGTGCTGAATGCCATCACCGTGGCGGATTGTGTATTGGTAGATGGTACCTTCTGGCAGCACGATGAGATGGCACGGGCGGGTATCAGCCAGAAACGGGCTCTGGACATGGGGCACCTGCCGCAATCAGGGCCTGACGGTATGCTGGACACTCTCGAGCGAGCAGAAAAGGCTCGCAAAATACTGATACACATCAACAACACCAATCCCATTTTGGATGAAGCATCACCGGAACGGGCGGCACTGACGGCACGCGGTGTCGAAGTAGCCTACGACGGTATGGAAATCGAATTGTGAGTGATCCCATGATTGACACCGCTCCTTGGTCACAAGACGAATTTGAGGCCCAACTCCGAGCCAAGGAGGTCTACTATCACATCCATCATCCTTATCAGGTCGAAATGGCCGCCGGGCGACTGGACCGGGCTCAAATTCAGGGATGGGTAGCCAACCGATTTTATTACCAGATCAATATCCCGGTGAAGGATGCCAATATCCTCGCCAATTGTCCCGACCGCGATACCCGCAGGCTCTGGATCCAGCGAATACTCGACCACGATGGCGACGACGCCAATCAGGGCGGTATCGAAGCCTGGACCCGACTCGGAGAGGCCGTCGGGCTCTCCCGCGAGGAACTGTGGTCGCATACGCACGTGCTGCCGGGCGTTCGGTTTGCCGTCGATGCCTATGTCAACTTTGCCCGTCACGCGTCCTGGCAGGAAGCCGCCTGCTCGTCGCTGACCGAGATGTTCGCCCCCACCATACACAAGCAGCGGCTATCTGGCTGGCCTGATCTCTACCCCTGGATTGATCAGGAAGGCCTGGCTTATTTCCGTAAACGGGTGGGTCAGGCCAACCGCGATGTGGAACATGGTCTGGCCATCACTCTTGACCACTTCAGATCCCGGGAACAGCAGATCCGGGCCACAGAAATTCTGCAATTCAAGCTGGACATCCTTTGGTCAATGCTGGACGCCATGTGGCTCGCCTATATCGACCATAAACCACCCTATTTCAACATTACTCGCTGACAGCCATGGCACTGGATCCCAATCGACCGCTTGCTTTTTCCCCCCTGCACCGTTTGCAGTGGGAGGAAGCACAGCAAAAATATGTCATCCTCTACCCCGAAGGCATGGTGGAACTCAACCTGCCGGCAGCAGCCATTCTGAAATTATGCGACGGCACCCGCACACTCGACATGATAGTCGGCGAACTGGAGCGGGCCTACGAAACCACTGGCCTGCATGATGATGTGGCCGAACTTGCGGAATCCGCACTTGAAAATGGCTGGATCACCTACCTTCCATAGCAGCAATCCGCGCTGGTTGCTGGCGGAGCTGACCTATGCCTGCCCCCTGCAGTGCCCCTATTGCTCGAACCCCATCGACTATGCCCGACACTCCGAGGAACTCAGCACTGAAGAATGGCTGCGGGTACTAAGCGAAGCCCGCGCCATGGGTGCAGTGCAATTGGGGCTGTCCGGTGGTGAACCGCTGATTCGCAGGGACCTATCCACTATCGTCCAGCACGCGCGGGGGCTCGGCTATTACACCAACCTCATCACCTCCGGCTACGGACTGACGGAAACGCGAATTGCCGAGTTGAAGACGGCGGGACTGGACCATATCCAGATCAGCATCCAGGCCCCGGAAAAGACTCTCAACAACTACCTCGCTGGGGTGGACTCCTACGAACAGAAAAAGGCAGTAGCCCACCTCATCAAGCAGCATGGCTACCCTATGGTGCTCTGCGTCGTCATCCACCGGGAAAACATCCACCTGATGCGTGAGATTCTCGACATGGCCGAGGAACTGGGCGCGGACTACCTAGAACTCGCCAACACCCAGTATTACGGCTGGGCCCACCTTAACCGCGATCACTTGCTGCCTAGTCGGGAACAGTTTGTCGGCGCCGAGGCCATAGCCAATGAGTATAAGGAAAAGCTCAAGGGGCGAATGAAGATTTACTACGTGGTGCCGGATTACTACGAGGATCGCCCCAAAGCCTGCATGAACGGTTGGGGCACCACCTTCCTCACCATCGCACCCGACGGTATGGCCCTTCCTTGTCATGAGGCCCGCATCCTGCCGGGACTGGACTGCCCCAATGTGCGAGATATGAGCCTCAGCGATATCTGGGATCATTCCGACGCCTTCAACAAGTTTCGCGGGTTCGACTGGATGCAGACGCCGTGCCGTGACTGCCCCGAGAAAACCAGGGACTTCGGCGGTTGCCGTTGTCAGGCCTATCTTCTGACGGGCGACATGAACGCCACCGATCCGGTCTGTAGTCTGTCACCGCAACGACAAAAGCTGCAGACAGCTATTGAGGAAGCCGCTCAAGCGACACTCAACCAGAACGCTCAGCCGCTGGTATTTCGCAACAGTCGCAATTCAAAAGCACTGAGCGAATAGCCGGACTCAAAACCCTTCCCAAGGCTCGTAAAGCCCCTCGACATCAACCCCTGCCAGCGACAGCATTCGCCCCACGGACTCATCTATTAACTGAGGAAGCGTCTTGGTCGAGCCATAGAAGGCAGGCAAAGGTGGAAAGATGATGCCGCCCATTTCCGTCACAGCCGCCATATTGCGAATATGCGCCAGGTTCAGTGGTGTTTCTCTGGGTACCACAATCAATCGCCGCCGTTCCTTCAGGACCACATCAGCAGCCCGCGAAATGAGATTGTCACCGAAACCATGAGCTACCGCCGCCAATGTCTTCATGGAACAAGGGGCAATAATCATTCCCTCAGTCCTGAACGCACCACTGGCGATACTGGCGGCAATATCGTCAATGTTATGGACGACATCCGCCATTGCATGAACATCGCTCCGCTTTAGCTTGAGTTCGTGCTGGATATTCAGCGCTCCGGCAGAAGAGACAATGAGATGACTCTCCCAGCCGCCAACCTGACGCAAAATCTGTAGCAAGCGCTGCCCATAGATGGCGCCGGTAGCACCGGTCATAGCGATAATCAGTCTGTTTGACATACTCACAATCCGAGTAGTTGAACCATGGAATCGGTAGCGCCTACCAGCGCATTAATCATGTCGCTCCCCGCAGCGATATGTCCAGCCTCAGGCAAAATCTCAAGCGATGCTTGCGGCAGGGCTTGCCGTAAACACCAAGCGGCATCAACCGGGCAAACCAGATCGCGGCGACCGTGAATGATGATGGTGGGAATCTCAACAAGCGCCGGACACCCGGCCAACACCGCATTATCCTCAATGAAATATTGATGCCGAGCATAATGAAGTTCAATCCGGGCCTGATTGAGCGCCTCGCCAGTGACATGTTCGTCCAATGGGCGAGGGTCAAATGCCTCGCCGAGCAAGACTCGACCGCTCCAGAGCTCCCAGGCGCGGGCTGCACGTCGCTGAGCCAGCTCATCGGGCCCCGTCACGGCATCATAAAGGGCCTCGACCACCTCTGTGCAAGACCCGGCACGACCCGCCAGCAGAAACTCCCAATAGTCTGGATAAATCCGCCGGACCCCATCAGATCCGATAAACCACTCGAGATCTGCCGGTCGCGCTAGGAAAGCGCCCCGCAGAATCAGCCCTGCTACCGCTTCCACCTGGCGCTGGGCGCACAGCAATGCCAACGTGGCTCCCCAGGAACCACCGAACAGCAACCATTGGCGAATCTTGAGCTCATGGCGGACGGCATCAATGTCATCCAGCAAATCAGCCGTGGTATTCCGCTCCAGTTCACCATGCGGCAGGGATCGACCCGATCCACGCTGATCGAGCAGGATGATCCGATACTTCTGCGGATTAAAAAAACAACGGTGATGGTCCTTGCAGCCAGCACCCGGCCCACCATGAAGAAAAAGGACGGGAAACCCCATCGGATTACCGCATTCCTCGACGTAGACCTTGTGGTCATCACGTACAAAGGAATGGGTACGATAAGGTTCAATCGGAGGGTACAAGACATTCATCGGTTCAGTCACTGAGTCTGCGTAGCAACAATCTTGTCGTCCCAAGCATAGTCAATGGCAGGGGACGGGGCGCCATCAGAAGGCGAAATCCATAAAAAAGGGCGTTGCTTTCCGGCAACGCCCTTTTCGGGTGCGGCTAGAGACTAGCCTTAGCCATTGATCCAGTAATGAACCAGGATCGAAGCGGCATAGCCCGCCGCAATGGCTGGGGTCCACTTGAGGTGGGTAAAGAAGGTATACATCCCCCTGGACGTACCCATTAGCGCCACACCGGCAGCAGAACCCACCGATAGCATGGTGCCGCCGACGCCCGCCGTTAGGGTAACCAGCAACCACTGATAGAGATCCATATCAGGATTCATGCTCAATACGGCAAACATCACTGGAATGTTATCGACAATGGCCGACAGTACACCGATCAGAATGTTGGCAGTCGTTGCACCCAGTCCGTCGTACATGGCGACTGATGCGAGTTCGAGATAACCGATGTAACCCAGACCGCCCACCGCAAATACGACACCGAAGAAGAACAGCAGGGTATCCCACTCCGAATCACGGACATTGGCAAACACGTCGAAAGTACCATGCTGCTCGCTGCTGAACAGCAGTTTGATGCGGTAGCCATAGAGCATCAGGAAGGAAAGACCTACCATCATCCCCATGAAAGGCGGCAAATGCAGGAATTGCTTGAACCCTACTGCGGTCGCAATGGTTACACCAAACAGACCACAGATGACCAGGGCGCCTGGCTTCATTTCCACCTGGGCTTCGTCGGGGAATGAAGGTGCTTCGTCAGGAATCGCAAAGTGCATCAGCGCGGCCGGAACTGCAAAGTTCACGATGGACGGAATGAATAGATGGAAGAAATCGAAGAACTCGGCCTTGCCCGCCTGCCACACCATCAGCGTGGTAATGTCGCCGAAGGGGCTGAAGGCACCACCCGCGTTGGCAGCACTGACCAGATTAACGAAGCCCAGAGCAACAAAGGCAGGGCTATTGGCACCCACGGCCATCACCACGGCACCGACCAGTAGCGCCGATGTCAGATTATCGGCTACTGATGACAGGAAGAAGGTAATGATGCCTGTAATCCAAAACAACTTGCGGTAACCAAACTTGCGGCTCACCAGCCAGGACCTCAGCGCCTCAAACACATTGCGCTCAGCCATCGCATTGATGTAGGTCATCGCCACCAACAGGAACAGGAACAATTCAGCATATTCACGGAGATCATGCTCAAACGCTTTGTGCACCTGTTCGGCGGGTACGCCATTGGTCGATGCCAGATAGGCCACATGCGCCCAGATAATGCCCGCAGCCAGAATGACCGGCTTGGACTTACGCAGGTGGGTAAACTCCTCGGTCATCACGAACGCGTAGGAGATAATAAAGATCAGAACGCAATAGAGACCTCGTTGCGTCCCCGTCAGACCCAGGTTCTCAGACTCTTCGGCCGAGACAATCTCCGGCAGAAACAACATCAGCGATAGCAAAAGGAATGCGCGTAACAAAGCTAGGCCCTCTCTTGAATTTTTAGAAGTTAAAGTCTGGCGCCTGTTGCAGACCAAAGGTGCGTGACCTGCGGGCATGAGGCCGTCATTGTAGTCAATTTCACTGCCTTTTAGGAGATTTAGTCTGTTTACAGCAGATGAAATCCAGCCTTTGAATTTGGGCCCGGCCCTCATCGGACGCCGCCAGAGCGACGACCGGCGGCCCTTAATGGCCTCCTCCTGTTTTTTCATAAACGACCGAACGGTGTATATTTACGGCACGCATTGAGGCTAACTCCGGCCATCCTAACAGTCACGGCTTATGTATCAGTACGACAACTACGACCAGACCTTGGTGAACGAGCGGGCGGCTCAGTTCCGAGACCAGACCCGGCGCTTTCTCGCGGGTGAACTGACTGAAGACCAATACCGCCCGCTGCGGCTCATGAATGGCCTTTACCTTCAGCGCCATGCCCCCATGCTGCGCATTGCAGTACCCTATGGCCTGCTGTCATCGCGGCAGATGCGCATGTTTGGCCACATCGCCCGTACCTTTGACAAAGGCTATGGCCACTTCACGACCCGCCAGAATCTGCAGTTCAACTGGCCAAAACTGGAGGACGTTCCCGATATTCTGGACGCTCTCGCCTCTGTCGAGATGCATGCGATTCAGACCAGCGGCAACTGCATCCGCAATACCACCAGCGATCATCTGGCCGGAGTAGCCGTTGATGAACTCGAGGATCCGCGCCCCTACTGCGAGATCATTCGTCAATGGTCGACCCTGCACCCTGAGTTTGCCTTTCTCCCTCGCAAATTCAAGATTGCCGTAAGCGGTGCCCAACGCGATCGCGCAGCAACCCAGGTTCATGACATTGGGCTGCAACTGGTTCGCAACGGGCAAGGCGAGATTGGTTTTGAAGTGCTGGCAGGCGGGGGACTGGGCCGCACCCCCATTATCGGCGTGGTCATCCGCCCCTTCCTGGAAAAACGCCACCTGCTGTCCTATCTTGAGGCCATATTAAGGGTCTATAACCGCTATGGCCGTCGCGATAACAAATACAAGGCCCGCATCAAGATTCTGGTCAAGGAAACCGGCCCTGAGACCTTCACCAAGATGGTAGAAGCGGAATGGGCCCTGATCCGCGACTCGCTGCTGCTGGATCAGAGCGAAATTGACCGCGTGAGCGCATTTTTCACCCCTCACCCCTATCAGGCACTGGCAGACAGCGATGCCGATCTAGGCGGCCTAATACAGAGCAATGCTGCGTTTGCCGCCTGGTTCCGCCACAACACGGCAGCCCACAAGGTTTCTGGCTACCGGGCAGTATTCCTGTCCCTCAAGCCGCATGGCGGCGCCCCTGGCGACATGACTGACAGCCAGATGGACGCGGTTGCAGACCTCATGGATCAATACAGCTTCGGTGAAGTCCGCGTCACCCACACCCAGAATCTGGTCATGGCCGATGTGCGGCAAAGTGATTTAAGAGCGCTGTGGGAACAGTTAGACGCGCTGAAACTGGCCACCCCTAATGTGGGCACTGCCACCGACATGATTACCTGCCCTGGCCTTGATTTCTGCTCACTGGCCAATGCGACGGCCATCCCCATAGCCAACGGCATTCAGACCTTATTCGACAATCTGGATTACCTCTACGACCTGGGCGATATCCGGATCAACATATCAGGCTGCATGAACGGCTGTGGCCACCATACCGTGGGGCATATCGGCATTCTCGGTGTCGATAAAAAGGGCGAAGAGTGGTACCAGATCACCCTTGGGGGTTCGTCCAGTACTGATGCCAGCCTGGGGGAACGTCTGGGGCCGTCCATCGCCAAGGAGGACGTCACTCAGGTAATGGAAAAGATTTTCCAGACCTTCCGAGACTTGCGGGAGGGGGAAGAAGCATTCCTTGAGACCGTCCGGCGCATCGGAATCAAGCCCTTTCAGGAGCGTGTATATGACAGTCATTAAGGACGGCGTCATCGCCGAAAACCTATGGAGCCATGTGGCGGATGGGGACCCGGTGCCCAGCGGCAACGTGACCGTTTCGCTGGAGCGCTGGCTGGCGGAAAAAGATAGCCTGCTGGGTCACGATGGGGCAGTCGGTGTCAGACTTCAGGCAAGCGATGCCCCTGAACGTATTGCCGACGACCTCAACCATTTGGGTCTGGTCGTGCTGACCATGGCCGCCTTCACCGATGGACGTGTGTTCACCCAGGCCCGAATCATACGGGAGCGCTCCGGCTATGGCGGCGAAATCAGAGCCTGTGGTGATTTCCTGCGTGATCAGATGTTTTATTTGAGCCGGATGGGTGTCAACGCTTTTGAATTCCCGGAAGGAACCGATCTGAATGACCGGCTCAAGGCCTTTGATGAATTCTCCGTGACCTATCAGGCAGCCACCGATACGCCAGTGCCCCTGTATCGGCGGCGCGCCTGATCCAGGCACCTATCAAACTCTGCCACTTCAGATCCATCAGCCATGCCCAATCTCCGCACCCTGTTGTTGCCTGCCCTCACCCTCTGTCTGGCTTTTAACGGGGCGGGATGCTCCTTTTCTGACTCATCGGCCTCACTATCGGGGTCGGTCGAATCCAGCGCCAGCTCATCCGGCTCCAGTTCGGAGTCGTCGAGCGGCAAGGACAGTGTCAATGCAGCAAAAGCCCCCTATCGGGATGACGTCGCCAACCTGACCTTCTCGGTAGCAGGTTCATCGATGACGGCCAGTGACTTCCCGACCGCGCTGTCACGAACGGCCAACCAATTCAAGATCAGTGATTGGCGCAGCGAGAAAGCCACCTATTACGGCATCGGCAAGGGCCTCAAGAAAGCCGGAATCCCTGCCACCAGCATCACCTCTCAAGCCTTTCTGACCGATGTCCTGACTGCAAACAAGGACGCACTGCGCTGGATTCAGGCCGGCTATAAAAACTGATGTGCCGGGCTACCATGGCAGTTTTTGGCTGGGGCTAGCCTTACTCATCCTGACACCTGCCCTAGCGAGCGCCCGCGAGGACAGGGGCGATATCGCATTCATCTATATCGACGCCAATGTCGGCACCGCCAGTGGTGGACACACAGCGCTCAAGACCGGCGACACCGTCTACCATTTCCAGAACGAACACGACTACATCCGCCTGGTGCGTGACAACTGGACCCGCTTTCGGTTCGTCTACAACTGTCGGGATAATCGCAGCTTTCATATCGCTAGGCTGAATATATCGGCTGCTGACGCTGAACGTATACGCGATCGATTGAGCCTCCTGTTTATCGTACAAAACCGTCATCTGGACGCCCTCCATGGGCTGGAACGGGATGTC
>JBILXN010000213.1:0-3681 GCA_044378425.1 Methylococcaceae bacterium | reverse complement strand
TGCCCCCTATCGAAACCCTACTCACTGCCCGCTGGATCATCCCGGTAGAGCCCGACGGCACGGTCCTCGACCATCATGCCATTGCCATGGCGGGCGGGCGGATCGTCGACATACTGCCGACCGACCAGGCCCGCATACAGTATCCCGAAGCGGTCGAGGAGCCGTTCCCCGCCCATGCCCTGATACCCGGTTTCATCAATACCCATACCCATGCTGCCATGTCCCTGCTGCGCGGGATTGCCGATGATCAGCCACTGATGATCTGGCTGGCCGAACATATCTGGCCACTGGAGCAAAAGTGGATGGGCGAGGCATTCGTCCGGGATGGCAGCGATCTGGCCATGGCCGAGATGATCCGCGGCGGCATCACCTGCTTCAACGATATGTACTTCTTCCCGGAAGTCACTGCGCGGCAGGTTCGCCGGTGCGGGATGAGAGCCGTTCTCGGGATGATCCTGATCGACTTTCCAAGCGCATGGGCCAGCGGCCCCGATGAATATCTCGAAAAAGGTCTGGCCCTGCATGACGAACTGCTGAACGATCCGCTAATATCGCTGGCCTTTGCGCCACATGCGCCTTATACCGTCTCAGATGGCCCCCTGTCGCGGGTGCGCACGCTGGCGGCGGAACTCGACCGGCCCATTCATATGCATCTGCATGAAACCCGGCATGAGGTCGAACAGAGTCTTGAACAACACGGCATGCGTCCCTTGCAACGGCTGCAACAATTGGACCTTTTGGGGCCGGGTTATCTCGCCGTCCACATGACCCAACTCAGCGATGAGGAAATCGCCGTAATCGCCCATAGCGGTGCCAGCGTGGTGCATTGTCCGGAGTCCAACCTGAAACTGGCCAGCGGGTTTTGCCCGGTAGCCAGGCTGGTCAGGGCCGGCGTCAATGTGGCTATCGGCACTGATGGCGCGGCGAGTAACAATGATCTTGATGTCATGGGTGAAATGCGTATGGCCGCGCTGCTTGCCAAGGCCGTTGACGATGATGCCAGCGCCATCCCCGCCCATACCGCGCTTCGCATGGCGACACTAAACGGCGCGAGGGCCCTGGGACTGGATGGCGAAACCGGCTCACTGGTACGCGGCAAAGCCGCCGATATCACCGCCATCAGACTGGATGGGATCGAAACGCAACCGCTCTTCAACCCCATCTCCGATCTGGTCTACGCGGCCAGCCGGCATCAGGTGACAGATGTCTGGGTAGCGGGAAAAAGGCTATTGAAACAGCGAGAACTCACCACCCTCAACCTTGCCGAAATCAGCCGGAAGGCGGCACTGTGGCGAGATAAGCTCATGCCCTGAGTCCTTCAGTCAGGCCGGCAGATCAAAACTGCCGATACACCATCATCAGGGAGTGAAGATCGTACTCCGCTCCACACGACCTTCCGGCAGGAAGGCTTCAACAGGAAACACCCATGCCCACATCTGAAAATGTCCACGAACACGAGATAGCGAAATTCGGCGCGCTGGCGGGCCGCTGGTGGGATCCGAACGGCGAGTTCAAAACCCTGCACGCAGTGAACCCATTACGGATGCAGTTCATTCGCTGCTATGCCGGTTTATCGGGTAAGCGAGTCGTTGATGTTGGTTGCGGCGGCGGGATTCTGAGTGAAGCGCTGGCCCTGGCGGGCGCCGATGTGACGGGCATTGATCTGGGCGGCGATTTGCTGGCGGTAGCGGGTGAACATGCCAAGGCCAGCGGACTTGCCATTGATTACCAGCAGAGCAGTGTCGAGGCACTGGCGGCGGAACATGCCGGCAGCTTCGATCATGTGACCTGCATGGAAATGCTGGAACATGTACCCGACCCCGCTTCGGTGGTCAGCGCCTGCGTCGCGCTGGTCAAGCCCGGCGGCCGGATATTCTTCTCCACACTGAATCGGAGGCTTAAAGCCTATCTGTTGGCCATCGTCGGCGCGGAATACCTGCTCAATATGATCCCGAGGGGCACCCACGATTTTTCCACCTTCATCCGCCCATCTGAACTGGTCGGCTGGACCCGCAAGGAGGGTCTTGATCTGCTGGGAATGGAGGGCATCATCTACAACCCCTTGACTCGCCAGTTCAGTCTTAACCCCAAGGATCTGGACGTGAATTATCTGGCCGCTTTCGAAAAACCCGTCTCATGAACTTACGAAATGCGCGGCCGCCGTTAGGTGCGGTTCTATTCGACCTCGACGGTACCGTACTGGACACCGCACCTGATCTGATCGCCGCCTGTAATGTCGCACTGACCGAAGCCGGTCTGCCGCCTTGCCCTACGGAGCAGGCCAAGCCCTACATTTCAGGAGGGGCTCGAAGCATGCTCGGCTACTGGGTGGTCAAGACCCTTGAGCAGCGCCCGGTCGGCAATTTCCCTCACCCCAATGAGGTCAGCGAACAAAATACCGCGCTGTTCGAGCGATTGATGGAACGGATGCTGGACTATTACGAGGACAACCTGGCCCATAAAACCCAATACTTCGAGGGGATGGAGTCCGTGCTGGATGAACTGGATGCGCGAGGCCTGCCCTGGGGCATCGTGACCAACAAGTTGAGCCGCTTTACCGAGCCTTTGACCCGGGCGCTACACCTCAATCGACGCACGGGGTGCATCATCAGTGGCGACACCACAGCCGAACGCAAGCCTCATCCCCTGCCCTTGCTGGAAGCCAGCCAGCGGCTGGGCCGCAAGGCCGAACACTGCGTCTACGTTGGCGATGCCGCTCGTGACATTGAGGCCGGTCGGCGCGCAGGGATGTCTACACTGGCCGCGCTGTATGGTTATGTCACGACAGGTGAGGACGTTGCCGCCTGGGGCGCCGATGCCATGCTCAGCCACCCACTTGCACTGCTGGACTGGCTGGACGGGTGCACCGCATGAGCAAGGGCAAACTGGAGGGTCGCGTCATCCTTATCACCGGGGCCACCGGTACGCTGGGCACGGCTGCCAGCCGGGCCGCCGCCCGCCAAGGTGCCCATGTGGTACTACTAGGGCGCACTATCAGCAAACTCGAAAAGCTCTACGACGCCATAGTCGCCCACGGTGGACCCGTGCCAGCGATTTACCCGCTTGATCTGATGGGCGCCAGTGAGCAGGATTACGCCGATCTGGCCACTACCCTGGAACACGACATGGGAGGCCTCGACGGGGTTTTGCATTGCGCGGCGGAACTCGGACATCTCGCGCCCCTGGCAGAACAGGACGGGCAACGCTGGCAAAGGCTGCTCCACATCAACCTGACAGCCCCCTGCCTGCTGACGCGGGCCATCATTCCCCTCCTGCTGCGCGCCAAACAAGGCACCGCCGTATTTGTCGGGGATTCAGCAGTAGCCGATGGTAAAGCCTACTGGGGTGCCTATGGCGTCGCCAAAATTGGCCTCGCAGGCTATGCCCGGATTCTCAATGAAGAACTGGAGGCCTTTGGTGTACGCAGTCAGCTTTTCACCCCCGGCCCTATGCGCAGCCCGATCCGGCTGCGGGCTTATACGGGTGAGAGTGCCGAGTTATTGCCATCTGTTGAACAACCTGCCGAGCGTATCGTCGAACTGCTGATACCGGCATCCACACCCACCTATCCCTGATCTGGAAAAACCCGCTATGTCCATGAATGGTTACGGCCGCGAGAGTATCGTTTTGCAACGAGACGTCAACATTGTGCAGATTCCCGATGGCACCCCCGGCACTCTG
>JBILXN010000212.1:0-3682 GCA_044378425.1 Methylococcaceae bacterium | reverse complement strand
GTATTTCCTTGCCTGACTGTATGGAATCCAATATATTTAATCGATTTATCAGAGGTAGGATCATCCCATGCGTGTTACCCAAGAGGCGCTTACCTTCGACGATGTTCTTCTGATCCCCGCTTACTCTAATATCCTCCCAAGGGATGTCTGTCTTCAGACCCGACTGACCCGCACTATCAGCCTGAATATCCCGCTGCTATCGGCGGCAATGGATACCGTTACCGAAGCTAGGCTGGCCATCACCATCGCACAAGAGGGCGGCATAGGCATCATCCACAAAAACATGAGTGCCGAGCGCCAGGCCTATGAAGTGACTACGGTCAAGAAGTATGAGAGCGGCGTCATCAAGGCGCCATTCACGGTCAGGCCTGACGCCACCATTCGGGATGTGCTGGAACTGACCCGCGCCAAAAATATCTCCGGAGTGCCGGTTGTTGACAATGGCGAGCTGGTGGGAATCGTCACCAGTCGCGACCTCCGTTTCGAGACCCGCTTCGATGAGCCAGTGTCAAAAGCCATGACACCCAAACACAAGCTCATTACCGTGAAGGAGGGCTCTAGCAAAGAAGAAGCCATCCGCCTGCTGCATGAACATAGAATTGAAAAAGTGCTGGTGGTGAATGACGAGTTTCAATTGCGCGGCATGATAACGGTCAAGGATATTCAGAAATCCCGCGATTACCCTCAGGCCTGCAAAGATGAGCAGGAGCGTCTGCGTGTCGGTGCTGCGGTGAGTACCGGAGCCGGAACCGAAGAACGGGTGGAAGCATTGGCTGCAGCGGGTGTAGACGTCATCGTCGTTGATACCGCACATGGCCATTCACAAGGTGTCCTCGATAGGGTTCGGTGGGTCAAGGATAATTTCCCACAGATACAGGTTATAGGCGGTAACATCGCCACTGCCGAAGCCGCCCTCGCTCTGGTTGCTGCTGGCGCTGATGCCGTCAAGGTCGGGATTGGCCCCGGTTCCATTTGCACGACCCGCATTGTAGCGGGTGTCGGCATACCCCAAATCACTGCGGTATCCAATGTGGCAGAAGCACTCAAGGGCACGGGTGTGCCACTGATAGCGGATGGTGGCGTACGCTATTCCGGCGATGTCGCCAAGGCACTGGCTGCCGGTGCTTACGCCGTCATGTTGGGTGGGCTTTTTGCGGGTACCGAGGAGGCGCCCGGTGAGGTCGAGCTTTATCAGGGGCGGTCGTACAAAACCTACCGCGGTATGGGGTCTCTTGGTGCCATGTCCCAATCCCAGGGGTCCAGCGACCGCTATTTTCAGGAAAGTACCGAGACCGAAAAGTTGGTTCCTGAAGGTATTGAGGGGCGTGTTCCCTACAAGGGATCAATGGTCTCCATTCTGCATCAGTTGGTCGGTGGCGTTCGTTCATCCATGGGCTACACCGGATGTAGCACCATAGAAGAAATGCGAAACCGCGCAAGTTTCGTTCGTGTGACATCTGCCGGCATGAGGGAAAGCCATGTACACGACGTCACCATCACCAAGGAAGCGCCCAACTATTCGATCGACTGAAACGGCTTTCTCCCGCAGGCCGCAACCGCCCGTTCCACTCTAGCTTCTGGCTGTTCATGCACCTACTCCAACGCTGACGTGGGATCTGGAAGCATCACAGCCAGAGCGCAACCAAGAATCATGCAAAACATACACGCACACAAAATCCTCATTCTCGATTTCGGTTCGCAATACACCCAGTTAATTGCCCGCCGCGTGCGTGAAATCGGGGTCTATTGTGAAATCCATCCTTGGGACTGCATTGAAAGCTACATCAGGGAATTCGAGCCTCGCGGTATCATTTTGTCGGGGGGACCGGAAACCGTCACTCTGGCTGATACGCCTCGCGCACCGCAACTGGTTTTTGAACTTGGCGTCCCGGTGCTTGGCATTTGCTACGGCATGCAGACCATGGCCGAACAATTAGGCGGAAAGGTTGAAGCCTGCGCGCACCGCGAATTTGGTTATGCCCAGGTCAGGGCGCGCGGTCACTCGCTCCTGTTGCGGGATATCGAAGACCATACCACCCCCGAAGGCTATGGCCTGCTGGATGTCTGGATGAGTCATGGTGATCAGGTCACCGGCCTGCCGGAGGGCTTCAGATTGATTGCCTCCACTGAGAGTGCGCCTATTGCCGGGATGGCCGATGAGCAACGCCGGTTCTATGCACTTCAGTTCCACCCCGAGGTTACTCACACTCACCAGGGTTACCGCATCCTCAGCCGCTTCATTACCGACATCTGCGCCTGCCCAGCCCTCTGGAATACCCGCAACATCATTGACGACAGTATCGACACATTACGTCAAAAGCTCGGCGATGATCAGGTCATACTGGGCCTCTCAGGCGGGGTTGACTCATCTGTAGTGGCTGCCTTGCTGCACCGTGCGATCGGTGACCGCCTGACCTGCGTTTTTGTGGATACGGGTCTCCTGCGGCTTAACGAAGGCGATCAGGTTATGGCCACCTTCGCCAGGCATATGGGCGTCCGGGTCATTCGTGTTGATGCCGAAGATCGCTACCTGTCCGAACTGGCTGGAGTCACCGATCCCGAACAAAAGCGAAAAATAATTGGCCGGCTGTTTATCGAAATCTTCGATGAGGAAGCCAGCAAACTGACCGATGCGCGCTGGCTCGCCCAGGGCACGATTTACCCCGACGTCATCGAATCCGCCGGCTCTAAAACTGGCAAGGCCCACGTCATCAAATCCCATCACAATGTCGGCGGACTTCCCGAAAACATGATGCTCAAACTGGTAGAGCCGCTGCGGGAATTATTCAAGGATGAGGTTCGGCAAATGGGCTTGGGTCTGGGTTTGCCGGCAGACATGATTCACAGGCATCCATTCCCTGGTCCCGGCCTCGGCGTCAGAATCCTCGGCGAGGTCAAGAAAGCCTATGCCGACCTGCTGAGGCAGGCCGATGCCATTTTTTTAGAGGAACTTTACCGCCACGACCTCTACAGCAAGACCAGCCAGGCATTCGCTGTGTTCCTGCCGATAAAGTCAGTAGGCGTGATGGGCGATGGTCGCCGCTATGACTATGTCATCGCACTTCGCGCGGTAGAAACGATTGACTTCATGACCGCCCGCTGGGCTCATTTGCCCTATGAGTTTCTCGACCTCGTATCGCGCCGCATCATCAATGAAGTCGCTGGTATTTCCAGAGTAACCTATGATATTTCGGGCAAGCCGCCAGCGACGATAGAGTGGGAATGATGGGCGTTTAAGAGATTCCGTTTCGGTCTTTCAGAGTTGCGGGCAGTTTGGACTATCTAGATTAATTCATGGCTGAGTGCTTATGACTCTGGGCCTCAACCGTTCTTCAGAAAAGTGGTTGCAGGGCTATTTGATGAGTGGTGATCGTTGTTCTCTTGTAGCCAGAGTCTGTGCTGTCGGCAATAACATCACTGCGCCGCAAAAATAGGCCTTTCATATATTGGATAAGCCCTTAATACCTATCTAGCCCAATCCATATTGGGGCAATGGTGGATTTATAAGAGTAAAAGGGCGAGAAAGGGGGGTTATACTGAGTGTGGAAAGACCCCTATAAAATGTCACATAGACACCTGTAGTTCCGGTATCCATGCACAGTTGCTTCCAGTTCGATCCTTCGCTCCGCTCAGGATTTTTGCGCGTTTGATCGGCTGTTTCATTGTGAAGGTAAAACAGAAT
>JBILXN010000211.1:0-3741 GCA_044378425.1 Methylococcaceae bacterium | reverse complement strand
TTCAATGGAGGAGCAGGTGAACTCGGAGCGGGGACATTCGACTTTTGCCATCGGTGCCGTATCTCGGTTAACGGGCATACCGATGGATACCTTGAGGATGTGGGAGCGGCGATATCAGGTTGTGACACCACAGCGATCGCCCCTTAATCGCCGCTTTTACTCTCGGGATGATGTCACAAGATTGTTATTGATCAAGCAATTGGTCGAGCAGGGACACCCAGTAGGCAGCATTGTTCATCTGCCTGAGTCGGATCTGCGGGATCGGCTACAGGCCCATTACGACCTTTGCGATACCGGCTCCGGTGCTGTATGCACTGCGTCCGGGTCAGCCAAGCACCACTCGGTGCTGGTTTATGGTGATGCCTTGCCCTTTCAGTTTGCTCAGTGGAAGGCGGAAATGCCTATGATCACTGTACTGGCTGGCTATTCCAGCTATGCCGAGTTTGAACGTGATGCCTTGGCCAGCCAGCCTGACATCCTGTTCATGGAGTTTCCGGCCTTGCAGTCTGGCGCCTCAGTAAAGGTATGTGACCTCATCCATCGGGGCGGCTTTAATCATGTGGTAGTGATTTATGCTTTTGCTAGCCGATCTGTTCTTGAACAACTTCGAAAGGTGGGTGTGGTCACGCTCAGGGCGCCCGTTACCCCCGCGATGCTGAACGACCAGTGTCATGTGATGGCAGCCATAGTGCATAGGCTCCCGATCAAAACCACTTATGCTTTGCCCTCTTCTTTGGCAGGAGGCCGCCGCTTTGCTGGTGCCAAATTGGCTCGGCTTGCACAGGAGAGCGGCCACGTGATCTGCGAATGTCCCCAACATCTGGCTGATATCTTGGCCAGAGTAGGCGCTTTCGAGCAATACAGTGCCGAGTGTGAAAATCGTAATGAAAAGGATGCGCTAGTCCATGCCCGATTGAACCACGCGGCCGGCTGGGCCAGGGCCATACTGGAGGACGCACTGGAGCATTTGCTTCAGAGTGAGGACATACCAGCCGATACACTGACAGAATCGATGACCGATAAGCCACCTGTTGCGTCACCATCGTTTCAGTTGCTGGACGAGGCCTGAGGTGAATCCGCCACCGGGCGTTGGTTTCGGTAGGCCTATTTGAACGAAAGTTCAATATCGGCTGCCGCCAGGTAGGTCGCTTCCTGTTCCAGATCGGCCACACTGAGAGGATGCTCGATTATCCATTCATCGGGGAAACGGAGCGAAATCTGTGAATTGTTGAGTGCCAACAGAATGGGAGGCAGGGCGGTGACTGTTCTGCTGCGGTGCAACAGTATTGCCAATCGCAAAATTACGGCCATTAGCCTCCCAAATGTATTCCAGGGCGGGGCCAATTCCCTGAATGCTTTTAAGGGGAATTTCCGTCTGTGACTGCGCACCAGCGTTGCAAGCAGGAGTTGATCCTGATGCGAGAAGCCTGGCAGGTCGGCGTTGGCTAGAATATAAGCGCCGTGTTTGTGGTAGCCGCTGTGAGCGATATCCCGACCGATCTCATGTAGCGTTACGGCCCACTCGAGCCAGTGACGCGCGTTCTCCCGACTCAACGCCTTAGGGAAAGTCACCTGTTCCAGCAGCCCTTTCAGGGTTTCCTGTATGCGCTGGGCATGATCTATCTCGACATGATAGCGCTGGGCCAGGGCAAGTACCGTGCGCTCGCGAATATCCTCTTGCTTGATACGGCCGAGCAGGTCGTAAAGCAGCCCTTCCCGCAACGCACCATCAGAAATCTGCATATGGGTAATCCCCAATGCCTTAAAAGTGGCGTGGATGATCGCGAGACCACCTGGAAAGCTGAGATACCGTTCAGGATTAAGGTCAGGGAAGAGATCTTTATTCAGTTCGCCGGCAGCCAGTACCGCCGTCACTAACTGGTTCAGTCCGTCTATCGTGATGCCGTTTCGGGTCCAACCCCGGCTCAGCAAGATCTTATGGACCGCACGAAGGGTGCCCGATGCGCCTACTGCCAGATCCCACTCTCCCTTCATAAACAAATGCTGAAATGGCTCCAGTTGCTGCTCGGCGGCAATCAGTGCACGTTTGAAGCGCTTTTGGCTGATTTTCCCATCGGCGAAATGGGCTAAGCTCATTGAAACGCAACCCATCTGCAGGCTTTCCTTCTGCATAGGCGTCTGATTAACACCGATGATCAGTTCGGTACTGCCGCCGCCAATGTCCATTACCAGTCGGCGTTTGCCGTCTGCGGGCAGACTCTGTGAAACCCCCTGGTAAATTAGGCGTGCCTCCTCAATACCGGCGATAATCTCGATCGGATGCCCTAGAGCCTGCTCTGCTTTTTCCAGCAGTGGGCCGGCATTGCGGGCCGCCCGTAATGTATTGGTGCCAACCACCCGTACACTGCCCGGTGGCAAATGCCGCAGACGTTGGCCAAAGCGCTCCAGACACTCCAGCGCGCGTTTCTGTATCGCCGGAGTCAAATCACGTGTAGCGGTCAGCCCGGCGCCAAGCCGAACCATTTCCCGCAGTCGATCAACCACGACAATTTCATTGGCCCGAAGCTCGGCCACGATCATATGAAAGCTATTAGAGCCAAGGTCAAGGGCTGCAACCTGTCGCGGCGGATGGTTCGGATGTGGGCGTGTCATTGATTGAGGTAGGCGCGTGATCGGGCGAAGTCGAGACCGGTTGCAAAGTCTCATTTGTTAAACTAATGCCGCATTCCGTGGCTCATGGCGTGGGTTAGGCCTTAAGGCACTCTACACGTGAGTATTGTCACAAAATACCACAGTAAAAACATCTGCAATGAAAGCGCTATCCATCCGTTCCCTGCGCAAGACCTACCCAAATGGCCTCGAGGCGCTAAGGGGCATTGATCTTGATGTGGAGGCGGGCGATTTCTTCGCGCTGCTTGGCCCCAACGGAGCCGGGAAGTCAACTTCAATTGGCATCATCAGTTCGCTGGTTAACAAGACTGCGGGGAGTATTAAAATCTTCGGACTGGATCTTGATAGCGAGCGCGAGGCAGCCAAGCGCCTGATTGGCCTGGTTCCCCAGGAAGTTAATTTTAACCAGTTCGAAACCGTACTCAGTGTTGTCGTCAACCAGGCAGGCTATCAGGGGATACCGCGTAAAGAAGCATTGCAAAGGGCGGAAGTCTGCCTGTCTCAACTCAGCCTGTGGGACAAGCGCAACAGTGTGTCAAGGACACTTTCCGGCGGGATGAAACGCCGACTGATGATCGCCCGTGCGCTCGTTCACTCACCCAGACTGCTGATACTGGATGAGCCCACGGCAGGGGTTGATGTGGAAATCAGGCGGTCGATGTGGGAGTTGCTGAGGAAAATCAATGCTGAGGGCACGACGATCATCCTTACCACTCACTACCTGGAAGAGGCCGAGTATCTCTGTCGCAATATTGCCATCATTAATCATGGCCGGATCATTGAGCACAACACGATGGACGAGTTGTTGGCCAAGCTGCATGTGACCCGCTACATTATTGATCTGGAGGGTCCAATCGAAAAGCTGCCGCAGTTGCCGGGTTTTGAGCTGGAGCGGGTCGATGATGTGACCCTCAACGCCGAGGTCCGCAGCGATACCGTGCTCCATGCCTTGTTCGACGGCCTGGCTGCGGAGGGTGTGCGGGTTAAAGCCGTTCGTAATGCCGCCAATCGCCTGGAACAGCTCTTTATGGATATGCTCGAAAACGCTGATGATGGTCGGGGTTAGTCCATGTGGGATGAGCGACCCAGGTGCTGACTATGACTGCGTCA
>JBILXN010000013.1:0-22616 GCA_044378425.1 Methylococcaceae bacterium | reverse complement strand
TCCAGGCCGATGACGGCAGCCACACCAGCAACACCGGCACCGTCACGGTGAACCTGACGCCTTTCAGCGTTACCAGTCCTGTCGTAAACGAAGCATCGCCTTACGCGGTTTTTACCGTTACTGGCGAATTTGGACAATGGGTGACTTTGGGGGTTGCCCAAGCCACAGCCACCTTAGTAAAGGACTATGATGAATCAATCGAAGTATCCAGTGACGGTGGAAACATGTGGTCGACCTATCGTTCAGACCCGGTTGCACTGAATGGCAACAACGGTAGCTTACTGGTCCGGGTACCGACTCATAACGATCGTATTTACGAGGGGCCTGAAACGTTTTCCCTGATCGCCACTGCTGTGGGCGGCGCCAGCAGTATTGGAGTGGCCATGATCAACGACGCGGCAGAGGGCACTCTTTTCAAGCCTGATGGCTCGGTTGATAGCTCGACGCCCAAGGACGATGACCGTGACGTGGATGGTATTGAACAGGTGGTCGAGGAATCTCTTGCGACACTGGTAGCGAGATTGGGGATTTCTCCCACTGCCCTACCCGGCGACCTCAACGGTGATGGCATCATCGACGGTGAGCAAAATGCCGTCACTATTCTGGCCTGGACCACGGTCGATAAATTCGAGGCTGCGGTCAGCGGGACGTTAACGGAAACCAAACCGATCATCAGTGTCATCGTCACGCGTCCTGATGGTGCTGTCGAAGATACGGCTCAACTCTCGAATGTACGGGTGCTAAATCCCACAGACAGTAATGTGGGCGGTAGCCGTCCGGTCGGACCCAACCTATCGACGATATGGGATCCGATTCAGTTCTCGATCAGCCCGCAGGATGCCGCTGCCAGTCTTATGGATAGCGATGCCTCGCGATTGGGTACCCAGACCGAAGTCGTGATTGACGTATCAAGGAGTGGCGTCACCACCCGCGACTTCAATGGCTACATGAAGTATGTCGCCAATGACGTGCTGGATGCCTACGCTGCCCAGGGTAAAACTCTGGTCGATCTGGACGGTAAAGCCTTAACCGCAGCGGGCTGGTATGACTTTACTCAACGCATTGCCGGCGGTGATGGTGCCAGTTTTGTGACGGATGCCAGCGGCAATATCAAGTTCATCAGACTGATCTTCACCGACAATGCTTTTGGTGACAGCGACATTACCATCAACCGCATTGCCGATCCGGGAGTCCCGGTGTTGTTCAAGGCCAGTACGACACTGACCCCGGGCATAACATGGAAAGGGACAAACCGAAAAGACGCCTATCAGGGCAGTAGTGGCGATGATGTCATGAGTGGTCTTTGTGGCAGTGATACCCTGTATGGCGAGAGCGGTAACGATACGCTTAATGGCGGCATCGGTAGCGACATTCTGTATGGAGGTTCTGGCGCCGACCTGCTAAGCGGCGGAAAAGGAAGTGATCGCCTTTTTGGCGGGGAAGGTACGGATAACTTGAAGGGTGGGGGTGGTCTGGATTATTACCAGTTCAAAGGTGCTCTTGGCAATAATGATCTGCAGGCGGGACAAATAGATACTATCCAGGACAATGGCAGGAGCTGGCTGGTGTTCAATTCCAGCGCTTTGGGAAGCATGACCGTGGCGGGGCAGAATCTGCTTTCTGCAACGCAGAATCTCATGATCGGTTCGGTCATCGATAGTGGTAACAGCATAGCCGTCAGTAATGGGGTGCTACTGATTGACCTCAACCAGGATGGCGCTTTTGTGGCGGCTCAGGATTATCAAATCACTCTTGTGGGTTCGCAGGAACTTGATTACATCGCTAAGTCCGATATGTTCAGTCTGCGGTAGGGGGTTAGTGCCAGGCTGAGATACGTCTGGTTCGTCCATTCCTTCCATAACAACCATTGCCATCTAAACAACGACAATAGGCCTTGGAGATTCATCTTGGTGATAACAAGACTACCCCTGTTTTTCAGCGTATTTGGTTTGAGCCTGGTACCCCAGATTCAGGCTGTAGCGTCTGCCTACGATTGGACCGGCGTCTATGCCGGCGCAAAGATTGGCGTCATCAGGAGCGGTGCTCTCTTGTCAGCCAATAACACCCTTTTTAGGTGATTCCGGTGCCTGTCATGAAAACATCTACTGATACCCCCAACGACCCGCAGGCCTCGGCGTTGGATAAATTCGCAGATCTTCCAAAAGATGTCGGCTGGATGTTGCTGATTTCCGGGTTGATGAGTGAACTCGGGGCTCCGGGCGTTCCGCCGTTCTGGATTATGGGGGTGATGATTTTATGGCCCGAAGTCGGCGTAAAAATCAGCAAGCCTGTCCAAAAACATTTTCCGAAACTATTCGCGGCGTCCCTGACCATGGTTACGCGCTACGTTGATGATTTGGAGCGTAAATACCCGCAACGTTGAACCTGCTTCGGGTTGGTAAGGCTCCTGATTGGCTTAAGCTAATCAGGACGATACTTGGACTGGGCAGGGAAGGCAGTGCCAATCGCGAGCTTTTAGTCCTGCTTTATCCCCAACTGACCTGATGATGCGCGCTACAACGGCCGGTGCGAAAGTCATCCAAGTCTTATTCCGGCTCAAGTATGGCGTCAACTGTCCCCCCGCAGGCCTGGTAACACGCCCGATAGCCTTCTTCACAGTAGTAATTGTTGGGTCCGTAACAAACGGCGGGTAGCCAGCAATTATTTTGAGCCTTTTTATCGGGGGCGTTATTCCGGCATTGATAGTAGTTCTGCATGGCCCAGTTACGGTTGTTAAGGCATTGCTGATACAGGTTTTGGTTGTAGGACCAGCACTGCTGTTGGTTAATGGTGCATTGTGAAATGCAGACGCGCCCTTCCGGGCTTACTGGCGGGGTATATACATAGTGATAGCTGGGACCACAAGCGATGAGTAGCAGTGAGGATGCCATCAACAGTAGCTTTAATCGCATCATTTACCCTCCGCTGGCATTGAATAGTGGCGGATATGAACATCCTGCTGGGGAAACGGAATCTCGATCCCGGCTTCGGCCAGTCGTTGGCAGAGGGCAATCCGCAAGTCGCTGCCGATGCGGTTGTTATCCTCATAGCGTTGAATCCAGACATCGAGTTGGAAGTCCAGCGTACTTTCGCCAAATGCCTTGAAAATGGCAATGGGTTCCGGGTCGTCCAGTGTATCGGGCGATGCTCGTGCTGTATCCAGCAGCAAGGCCAGCATCTTTTCCGGATTTGTCCCATAGGCCACACCAATCGGGATGGCCAGCCTGCGGCGACGGTCCGATAAGGTCCAGTTAATCACCTCTTTGGAGATCAGATCGGCATTTGGGACGATCACTTCGGCGCCTTGGGCCGTCCGGACGGTGCTGGAGCGTATCCCTATCCGCGAAATCGAGCCCCGCAGATTATTGAGCTCGATGACGTCATCAAGGTGAACGGGCCGCTCGAACAGCAGGATGATCCCGGAAATGAAATTATTGACGATATTCTGCAAGCCAAAACCGATGCCCACGCCCAGTGCACCCGCCAGAACGGACACTTTTGCAACATCAAGACCCAGAGCAAGCAGGGCAAACACGAAGCCAACAACAGCGATGACATATCGGACGATGGTGGTAATGGCGAAGGGCATGCCGGCCGACAACCGCAGGCGAGGCAGGATTTCTTCTTCCAGCACAGCCCGACTGATTCTGATCAACAGCCAGGTGCCTGCCAGAAACAACAGACAAAGGGTCAGTGATTGCGCGGTAATGGTGGTTGTCCCCACCGTAAAACGAGCCTCCCACAACGCCTGGAAGCTGTTGACCACCTCGGTTTGAATGCGAAAAGCGTAGAGGCAGGAGTAGAGGAACAGGCCCAGTGAGATAAGTACCATCTGCCACCGCAACCAATAGGCGACCGTGCGGGGGTGTTGGGTCAACACGCGGGATGCGGCCACCAGTGGGCTATGGAGCAGGCCCGCCACCAGCGCAAATAGCAGTTCCAGTGCCACGCTATAGACCATGGCAAACCCCAGAGAGCCAATGACACCATCAACGAGGACGCGCGCCAAACCGGTGTGACCGAGCAGATTGGCCATGAAACCGATCAGTAACCCTGTCACCAGGCCGATGCCAACTGTGTCGATCCACAGTCGATGACCTCCCCGTTGCTCTGTATGCCTGATATGGCGCCAGTCCAGCCAGAGACAGGTCGCCATTATCAATGTCTGTGAGGCCATGATCCAGCGGTCAAGCCAGGGCAGTAATTCGATGAAGGTGCGAAATGGAAAGGCAACAATCATCAGCCCCAGCGCGAAAACACTCCGCCAAAGGTGCGGCCCATGAATTGCCTGAGTCAGAACGACAGCGGGAAGAAGGATAACCAGCCATATAAAGTCGTAATAAGCGATAGGCCCTTGCGGTGAAAAATTAAGGGCCAGGAGCGTCAGCATCAGGCTGGACCAGATGGGTCTGGCCATAACCTGAAAGGCCCCTCTGGCGATTGGTGCATAAGGCAGGTGAGCCTGAATCAGTTGACGTCCCCGCGCAAACAGAATCAGTGTGAGCACGATGACCAGCGCCGCTATGGTGGTTAGGATCAGGTACTGTTGAGCGATGTAACGAATGATGCCCGTCATCCAGGCCTGCAAGGCCTGGCGGGCCGCCAAAGTGCTGTCTGCGGAAAAGGTGGGGCGCAGTGTCCACAACGGTTCGCGAGCCATGCCGCGTAGTTCGCGGTCCATGGATTCTCGCCGCCGCAGTAGTTCGTTGTTGAGTTCGTCCAGTGCAAGCCGTTGCTGGGTTGCCCGCGCGAGGAGGCTCAGTAGCTGGTTGCGAACCGGTAACAGGGCGGTCTTCATGGATGCCAGTTCAGCCATTACCGAATTGCCCCGGCTGAGAATCTCCTCCGGTGCCGAACGCTCCAATGCCAGGTGCTGCAGTTCTGGCCAACGTAAAGAGAGTCTTGTCAGTTCATCCAGATATTTCTCAAGCTCGGTGCTGTCAGCGGTAAGGGCGTTGGCCAGTTGATTGAGGTCGGACCTGTAGCCTGATAGCTGGGCATCCAGTTCCATCAACTGAGCAATAGTGGCCTCGGTTGTTTTCATGCCTGACAGAGAGCTACGCGCGAGCGCAACAGCCGCCTCTGTCCGTTGTATGACGGGTAACGCCTGAGAGGCCAGGTCTGACCGGCTGGTGCTGATAGTGACTGCGTTAATCCGCCGTTGCACCTCCTCAGTCCATATCAATAGGTCGCTCAGGTAAATCGGTTTTGCCTGCTCGGCTGGGGCAGGGTGTGTGGTAGGGTCCGCTGCCCCAGCCACTGCCATGAACGGCATAAGCTGAAGTAGCAAAAGTAGAAGGGCGACAGGGTAGGGGATACACGCCATGTTGGGCCGATGGTGTCAGGTGGCGAGGATCATCGCGGGTAATCGGGCCACTGTGACCAATGGACTGAGGCGCCGGTGTTATTGCGGTCGGCTTTGCCGATGCTGGCCTTGTTTTGAACCATCAACCGGGAGAATTCCGCCGCCATCGTGCCCAGTTTTTGGACCACCGCCTGTCGTTGCTGATGGGCCGCCGTATTCTGTGGCAGAACCAGGACATCACTCAGTCGTCCCGCAGCCAGCAGATACTCGCCACCGGCGACCCTGTGACATAAACCCAGTGAGAGATAGACCAGTTCACCTGTTAGCGCTGGGCTGACATGGCGATCGATCAGGACATGAATGCCAAACTTTTGATCGGGAAAGGCCTGGGTAAAGACCGGGGTAATGGCTTGATTCAGAGCGGACTGGATATCCTGATCAGTAACCGCGGTATTGGTGCGAGTCGTTCGTGCATCCCAGCCCGCGGCCTGCACCGATGTTAGGCAGATCAGCAGAAGTGCACCTAAAAGCTTCATGCTGTTCATCGGGAATCTCCTGATAGTCGTTATTGATTTCAGCCCACTACCACGCTTTTTGAACCAGCGCATAGATTTCGCCCCTCATAGAATTAGGGCTGAGAACGGCTCGGCCCACTTCCGAGCCGAGGGCAAATTGATAATCCAGTTTCACCAGACACCCTTCCTAAAACTCGACTTGATCGAGCTTAAACTGAAATTCTATTTCATCTTGGGGCGTCTGCCCGGCACAGGTCAAGTCAATCGTGAAGCCACCGAACGACGATGCGACCATGACAAACAGATCAGCTCTCGCCAGAATCATGAGAAATAGGCTGTGATTTACTACGGCAGCCAGATCACCAGGGGTGGTAAGCACTGTCACTGTTCGCTTCGATGCTGTGTCAAGGGTAAGGGTCTTTCATTCCAGTTCACCACGAAAAACCCCGAACAGAATCTTTACTTGTTAACATAGCCCTGTGGCTTCATCGCCAGATTAGTCTTGACCCTTGCTCAGCGTTAGGCATTTTGTGGATGACTAACCGATTTTGGATGACAAAGTAACTGGAAATCAGTAATCCATGCAGGGGAAATATGCCCTACTATCCCAGCTAAAAAATTATAGTTAAAGCTGATAATTAAAACAGGAGTGCCGGCACTTTTCGGATATATGGAGTGCAAGTCTTTGATGGAAAAGAAGCGGCCAAAGTAAACATTGGTACTGGCTGAAGTGGTGATATCCGGGCCGCGATGTTCGTATGGATTGGAAATCCAAATGTTATTGATATCGAGTGTGGCGTTGCGCACTTTCAAATGCTACGCTTTAATTTTGTGATAAAAACGAACTACTATATTGGGGTTATGGTTGCCGATGATGACTCAAACTGAGTGATAGTCATCATGTTGTTCGGGTGTCGAGAGCCGCTAGGATTATAACTCAGCGTTACATTTTGCAAAATAATTTATAGCTTAAAATACTTACTATATGACCTCACAAGAGCAGTACAGCGGCGGCTATTCAAATCTGATTATCAATCAGTTCAAACAACGCAATTTTCTCAAACAGGGTGCGTTTTTATCGCCCTACTTGACGGCTGGATTAACAGTTTTGGATTGTGGTTGTGGGCCAGGTTCTATGACATTGGATATTGCCGAGTTGGTCAATCCTGGGCAGGTATTCGGTATCGATAGCAGCCCCATCCAGATTGAACAGGCGATATTGCTGCAACAAGAACGGCAGATTTCCAATGTTGAATTCACTGCTGGATCGGTATACCAACTGCCTTACCCTGATGAATACTTCGATGTTGTTTTTGCTCATGCGGTCTTATACCATCTGCAGTATCCGCAGGATGCGCTCTTAGAATTCCGAAGGGTATTAAAACCGAAAGGTTTAGTAGCCTTACGTGATGCGTGTCATTATGGCGATATGATGATACCCGATTCTCCCGGATTAACATCTGCGTGGGAGACAATAGATAAGGTCTTTACCTATCAGCGTGGTGATATTAATTTTGGTTCACAGCACAAACAGATCTTGCTTGATTTAGGCTTCACTAATATTACGGCCAGCTGTAGTTATGATATGTTTGACAACCCAACAGAAAAGGACAGCATTTATAGTTATTGGGAGAACTTTTTGGCATGTGATCATCGCCAATTGATTCTTGATCAGGGCTGGTGTACAGCGGCCGAACTGGGACGACAGTGTGAGGCACTAAGAGAATGGAGCCTTCATCCTGCCGCTTTTTTTGCCAGAGCACGTTGCGAGGCTATCGCTTACAAATGATCCATCATGATGACATAACGGTTTTGCAACTGACTGATTTACATTTATTTGCCGAGCCAGATGGACTGTTTAACAATACCAATACTCGTGATAGTTTTAGATCCGTATTGAATCATGTTCAACAACATTATGAAAAGCCTGACCTGATAGTCCTCACTGGTGATTTAGCGCATGATGGAAAACCTGAAACGTATCAATTTATTTCTGACGCACTGAGAGTTTTCTCTACCCCTGTCTATTGTGTACTAGGTAATCATGATAATCGTGACAGCGCGAACAGCGTTTATCCACGTAATCCAATTACTATGGACCTGCATTGTGTTCTCAAGCATTGGCAGATTATTATGCTGGACTCCAATTACCAACCCAATCCGGAAAGTTATGAAGGCGAAATCAGCGAGTTTGACTTGCAACGCATGACCGAACTGGCTACGAGACATTCAGATAAATCGATATTAATTGCGACACACCATAACTTACCTGAACATGCAGATCGTGGTGTAGCGGTGGAAGTTCGAAACCATCAACGAGTCATGCAACATCTTGAACAACTACCGAACCTAAAAGCAGTAATATCAGGTCATGTTCATCAGGAATTTCTGATCGTTCAGAGGGGCGTCTGCTATCTATCGACGCCTTCGACGGGTTATCAATCCACTTCAAAATCCGGTCAGGTGACGGGCGAAGCGCCAGGTTATCGCTGGTTAAAACTGTATGCGGATGGGCGTTTTGAAACCGATGTCAGACGGGTGACAATTTGGGCATCGTGAAGTCATGGGTCCGCACCACCCGGCAGGTTATTAGAATTGGGTTATTTACCCACTGCCTGCCTTGTATAGATAACAGGTATTCCTCAGCTTTTTCAGTGCTTGATGTAATCGACAATGAGTGCCGTGCCCTTAGATCAGGGTTCTAATTTGCCTGTTAATTATGTTGAGGGGATATTCGGTTTCGGGTAGTTGGCCGACAAAAACCTGCGGGCCTAGCCTGCGACGTCTTTCTGCGTCTGCTCCAGATTTGGCTGTTAGCGACTGGCTCTTGCCAGCCAAATGAAAAACGCCCTCTCACCCTGATAAGCCTACCTTACTCCTTGGCTCTTACTGAAGTATTGCTTGTGCTGACGTCGCCTGAGGTTATCTTGTGCAAAATCTGCTCAAGCTCACATAGGTTCATGGGTTTGGTGTAATGATGATCAAAACCTGCAGACATCGACTCCTCCCGAATGTCATTTCCTGTCCAGCCTGTGAGGGCAACCAGTATCAGGTTTTTGTTTTGATCCTGACGCCGTATAAGTTGCGCTACCTCAGTCCCACTCATGTTCGGCATGCCAATATCCAAGAATATCGCATCCGGTATGAAGTGGGGCAGACGTTCGAGCGCAGCCGGAGTTGAATAGGCAACTTCCACCGTTGCGCCAAATAGTTGGAGCAAGATGGACAAACTGTCGGCGCCATCTTGATGGTCATCGACGACCATCAGTCGCAGGCGGCTTCCGGGATGCTCATTATGATCCGGGTCGGGTGATGGGATGAAATGATCGGCCATCGTGTCCTCTGTCTATCCGATTAAGGTGTTGAATATGGAGACACAATAGGCGGATGAAGGCTCACAAGGTGAGCCTTCAAGGCAAATATGAAAGGTTTTTTAAGGTAGTGCTCCGCCTCTCCGATAGTGTTCCAAACCCCTCTCGAATTGTTCAGTCACCCGCGCGATCAGTGAGGATGGGCTTTCAACGATGCAGTCTGCCCCGTATTTGAGGATGTCCATGATCAGTTCCCGATCATCGTTGAACGGGACCCGCAGTTTGTAGCGTCCATCGGGTAGCAGTTGTCCAACCTGCTGTGGATGCCAGCGCTCGGATGCGACCCAGCGAGCCCGTTCTGCAGTGAATTGCAACGTCGCCCAGGAAACAGCCTCGCCGGAAAAGATGCCATAGCCTGATCCCAGAATTTCATCAAGTTGATGGTCGGGTATATCCCTAGCTTTGGCATCCAATAGTTCAGCAATCTTGATGGCATCGACAGAAAACGCCCGCAGACCGCTACGTAGATGGCACCATGCGTCCAGGTACCAATTGTCTCGGTAATAAATGAGCCGTTGTGGGGACACCTCACGTTCCGTGATTTTATCTGTGCCGCGGGCGTAGTAGCGTATGACCAGTCGCTTGCGCCGTAGGAGAGCCGAACCGATCACTTGAAAATGGTCAAGATGGAATTCCCTGGCCCCGACGGTCTCAATCCGTATGCGGCGCTTGACCTCGTCAATCGAATCATCGGCTGTACCTAGCAAACCACTGAGTCGGGAGAGTAGGGGTTGAATATGTGGCCCAAGCAGACCACCGGTGTCGAGGTTAGATAGCAAATGCTGCATGGTGAGCAGTGCGTGGATTTCCTCGGCGGAGAACCAAAGTCCCGGCAATTCGTATTGCGGGCCTACTCGCTTGCCTTGATCCTCAAATCGATACCCGCCCAGCTCCCGATCATAAATAATGGGTGCATTCAGGCGATCCTTCATGTAGCTGATATCACGCTTAAGGGTAGCCCAGGACACGCTCAGCCGTTCCTCCAGTTCCTTTCGTGAAATACTCTTGCGCGCCGCCAGTAACTGGTCTATCTGATAAATGCGGTCCAAATTGCTCATAGGCAGTCTTCAATGGGTTTTTTGTAGATGAGTCGTCAAGACACCCGGCCATCGATTGAAGCTGACATGTGATTTAGGTGACCTGATGGCCTAACGTGACTGTATAAGGGTTGTTACACCCCTGCAATACCCACGGGTCTAGTCCGCTACATTTTTTTCAAATCCTGTCCAGAATACCGGGCTGATGGTAGTACTGCGTATGGATAGGGCTAACAAAAATGATCAGAATAGAGGTCATTTATAATTGTAATACTCTGCTGATCGTCACGTGTACTTATTATATTAAATAGCTGATCACTGAGTACTGCCTAAATAATAGAAGTCACGGAGGATTTCTAAAATGTATACCGTTAGCTATCGCTATGGCACCGCCCTGTGTGCCGTTTCCCTTCTGAGCGGGTTTCAGGCCATCGCTGCTCCAACGCTAAAGGGTTCAGAAGCTGAGCCTGCCGCAGCCTTGGAGCGCCGGTTACACCAGATGGAGTCTGCATTTAAGCAGATGGAATCGGAACGGCGGGCGATGGCGTCGGAAATGGAGGCGATGCGGGCTGAAATGAAACGTATCAATGCCGAGGCGAAGGCAGCGACATCAGACAAGCCAGGAAGGCGCCTTGAAAATACTCAGGCCAGCCTGAACCAACAGGACTCTGTGGAAAAACCCGAAAAGAAGCACATGGTATTTTTCAGAGGGGGTTATCCTGACATGGTTAACTCGCGGTCAAATCAAGCCTATACCGATCTCTACGCCAAGGATAATGGCTACCGCCCTCAAAACAAGGAACGGGATGGCGTATATTTCGGTGCGGGGGTCGATTTAAATATTTCTGATAACCTTTTCGGTTTGCTGGATGATACCCAGTTTATGACGGAGATCATGTTCAACTGGAATCGCTGGGATTCGCATCAGGGGGGATTCACTGCAGTCGGTAACAATGGCGCACAAAATATAGTCCCTGTCATGGCCAGTAAACTCGGCTTGAATCCGCGAAACAGGCACCTTCGAGGTGTTACTCTGAGCCAGTTTACCCTTTCTGCGTCACCCAAAATAAAGTTCATGCATGGTAGTGACTTTAGACCCTGGATGATACCGGTTGGAATGACATTCAGTTTCATAAGCCCTTCGTCTGATTCCGGAACCAATGTAGGTCCGGGTGTGATGTTTGGAGCAGGATTTGACTATAACTTCTGGGATGATTTATTCGTGGGCATGGATGGTCGCTATAATTGGGTAGCCAATGAAATGGATGGCGTGAAGGCGTCCTATTACCAGGTGGGTGGGTATATTGGTGCGGGTTTTTAGGGGCAGTTGGCCTGCCACTAACGCATTGCGGTTTCAGGCCATGTTAATGTCAGGGGATAGATAGACATCCTGAACGGCATTTAATAATGCTATGCCTTCTTTCAGTGGTTTCTGAAAAGCCTTTCGGCCGGTAATCAGTCCCATACCTCCGGCGCGCTTATTGATAACGGCGGTCCGGACAGCCGCCGCCAGATCGCCAGCTCCGGTCGATGCGCCGCCAGAGTTGATCATTCCTACCCGGCCCATATAACAGTTTGCCACCTGATAGCGGACGAGATCTATCGGGTGTTGGGTCGTCAGTTCAGTGTATATCAAGGGGCTGGTTTTGGAAAAGTTAATGGCATTAAACCCACCGTTATTCTGAGCCATTTTCTGCTTGATAATATCGGCCCCAAGCGTCGCACCCAAGTGATTGCCCTGACCGGTCAGGTCGGCTGATAGATGATAGTCGGTTCCTTCAATTTTGAAGGCACTGTTTCTCAAATAGGCCCATAATATCGTCACCATGCCGAGATCATGGGCCTTGTGGAAGGCTTGCGATACCTCCCATAGCTGACGCCGTGATTCACCGGAACCGAAGTATACCGTTGCACCTACCGCAATGGCACCCAGGTTGAATGCCTGTTCAACACTGGCAAATAATGTTTGGTCATATGTGTTTGGGTACGACAGAAACTCATTATGATTTATTTTCAGTATTAAGGGTATTTTGTGTGCATACTTTCGCGCCACACTTCCCAGTACACCCAATGTAGACGCGACAGCGTTACAGCCACCTTCAATACCTAGCCTGACAATATTGTCGGGATCAAAATAATCAGGATTCGGTGCAAAAGAGGCCCCGGCTGAATGCTCTATCCCCTGATCTACAGGCAGAATCGAAAGATAACCGGTACCTGACAATCGGCCATGATTGAACAGCGTGGCAAAGTTGCGCATGACCGCTGGGCTGCGGTCTGAGAGTGCAACAACACGATCGATGAAATCAGACCCGGGAGCGTGCAAGCGGTGCAGGGGTATTCCGCCGCAAATATGTGAAAGCAATAACTCACTTTCTTTGCCCAGAAGTCCAGCAATATCCGTCATGGATCCCTCCAAGTGGCCTACGATCTTCAAGATTTAGCGTTTGCTGACAGCCCGTAACCAATAAGGGACGCACCCCATCGTTTAACCGGTTTGATTCGGCTCTCAACGCTCGCAGTGTGCGAGTTTCTTACCGTCGAGTCGATGCGTAAAACAGCCTAGGGTTTTACTGGTACGTTCGTATGTGACCTGCAGGGGAGCTTTTAAGGTGGCGCTCAGATAGGGCGCTGTGATGGCATTATTGGATATTCTTTGGGTTGGCGAACCCCTAAAACGATATCAGCCCATGAAGGGCTGATATTCAGGCGGTAGCCTCATCCGGGAAAAGAGCCCCGGTATAGACAGGGACGGAAGCTACAAAACCAATGCTAGGATGAGCGCACCCCCAACCACATAGAATAGGGTCGGAAATTTCTTTCTGAGCTCCCCGATTGAAAGTTGGTCCATCTTCTTTACCCAGTCATTTTGGGTGGACTCTACTGCGGTATTGTCAGTTTTTGATTCGGCCATAATTCCTCCGATGGTTGTAACACTAAAAGCTTGCGCACCCATGATACATGGGTACGGGCATGCTTAGTCCGGTCGTCGATATATTTCGATGCAAACACATTGTACCGGGCTGTTGTGGTCAGGCGTTTGACTTATTCAGCCACCACCGCGGTACCGCTGGCGGACACCATCAGCATGCCGTTATTTTGACCCAGAACCTCGTAGTCAAGGTCCACGCCTACAATAGCATTGGCCCCCAGCGCCGCGCCCCGTTCTTCCAGTTCGTTGAGCGCGATTTCCCGCGCCCGTTGAAGTTCTTTTTCATAGGTGGCTGAACGGCCACCAACGAGGTCGCGTATGCCGGCAAACAGGTCCTTGAACAGGTTGGCGCCAAGAATGGCCTCGCCGGTGACGATGCCGCAGTAACGTTTTATGCTCTTACCTTCGATAAACGGTGTGGTTGTGACTATCATAATTTTTCCTTCGTTGTGGTCGCTGACCTGTGTGTTTGCAATACTCTACACCCATTGCCCTGCCCCCCCTCTTAAGTCTTCGTTTTCCACCGTGGAGCCTATGATCAGAAATTCCTACTCGCGTGAGCAACCGGCCGGATTTCTGGAGCGGGCTGGCGTTGGATACTACCGGCGACTGGCAAAAAAAACCAAACGCGGCCCGATCACGGTGTCTCATATTGATGACCTTCCGCCTGACGCTTTCCTGCAATCCAGAATGCAGAAAGTGACGGTTCTTGCCGTAATGCTCGCTTTTCTCATCGGAGCCTTTGCCTCCGCGGTATCGGTGTGGATCGGTTACCGCTACTCGGGCAGCCTCGACACGACGGCCTATTATGCCTTGCAGGTAGGCGCCACACTCCTGAGCGCAGTTGCGGAATTTGTAGCGCTCTTCTGGCTCAGTCTCGATACGGTTCACGCCCTGTCCAGGGTCACTCAACATCAGCCTGAGGAAGAGGATTCCTCATTACCCGGGGATGATGCGATCTCGAATCTGCTCGCCCGAGCAGCCCTGGAGGTGCCCGATCCAGTGATTCGCTACCTCGGAATAGATCCTCTGAAATACATTTCAAAGCCAAAACTGCTGCTGATTGGTGTCCTGTACAAGGCCAAGGTACTGCTCACTACGGTAGCCGCTAAATTTATCCTTCAGCGTATGGGCGGCAAATTCGTATCGCGGATCGGGTTAGCCTGGGTGTCGATACCGATTGCAGCGCTTTGGAATGCTGTCGTCATGTATCGTGTCGCGCAAGAGGCGCGATTGCGACTGTGTGGCCATCGGCTCGCTTATTACCTCGTCAATGACGTGATGACGGCCGATTTCGTTGAACAACTCTCGCCGGAAGCGAAGGAGGGCACCATCCGGGCGATCAGTACCATGATGGTCCTGACCCAGAACTACCACCCCAACATGCTCATCCTCTTGTACCAGTTTAGCCAGACCTTTGGCGTTGAAGATCAGGATGATTTTGATAACTGGCTGATATTCACAGATCTGTTGGCAAAGCTCCCGGCTCATGAACGATTCTTTCTGCTGGACTTGCTCTGCGTGGCAGCAGCCTTCGACGGTCACTTATCCGATCTCGAACTGCAGCAGCTCCCTCTGGCGTTTGGCGAGCATACCCAGCAGTACCTGAAGCGTATCAAGCAGCTGCAACGTCATCTTGTTGCTGGCAAAATTCATGCGGCAAAGGAGGGATGCCGACTCGACTTTCAACCCGGATAGGCGTTGATTGCAGCAGCCCCAAGATGGCTAGAAATTGAGATCAGCCTCTCAGGATTTTTCTGCAGTGAAGGGTCAACCGCTGGGCCATCCGCCAGAAAATGCCGACACTGAGCCGACGCACTAACACACCGAAGGAGAAAGCCATGAATTTGATTGAGACACTCAAGTGGCGCTATGCGGCCAAAAAAATGGACGCCGCCAAACCGGTAGCCGACGAGAAGCTTTTCAGGATTCTTGAAGCCGCACGGCTGGCGCCCAGCTCCAGTGGGCTGCAGCCTTACCAGATTCTGGTGGTGACCGACTTGGAGATTCGGGAGCACATTAAACGGATTGCCTGGAACCAGGGACAAGTCACAGACTGCTCCCATCTGCTGATTTTCGCTGCCTGGGATGATTACACACCGGAGCGTATCAACATGATGTTCGATCTCACTAACAGTGAGCGAGGCATCAGGAACGAGGGCTGGGAGAACTATCGCAAGCAGTTGCTCAGTACTTATCCCCAGCGTGGCGCCGAAGTAAACTTCGAACATGCCGCGCGTCAGGCCTATATCGGGTTTACTGCAGCGCTCATAGCGGCGGCAGGTGAAGAAGTGGATTGCACACCGATGGAGGGCTTCGACCCTGCTGCCCTTGATGAGATACTCAACCTGCGGGCCAGCCACTTGCGTAGTGTTGTCATGTTGCCACTGGGATACCGTGAGGTCGATAAGGATTGGCTGGTGAATCTCAAAAAAGTACGCCGGCCGCTGGAGCAGTTCGTAACATGGCTCACCTGAGATCTGCATGAAAACACACTGTCATAGCACGCGATCCGGCTGCTGGCTAATTCTGCTCGGGCTCTGTCTCGTTGCACCGAGGTTGCTGGCCGAGGGCTACCGGGGTCTTCCGTTGCCCGCTAATCTGATCGCCTTTGATGATTCTCAGGGCCAGGCCATGCTCCTGCGAAGTGGCTACAAGGATGACTTCTGGACGCTGAATCGCTGGTTTGTCTCCCAGGATGCGCCCGCCTACTGTGGCATTGCAGCCAGCGTCATGGTGCTGAATGCCCTAGGTATTCCAGCCCCTGAACCCGTCGATCCCCGCTTTCCGGAGGGATTCACGCAGCAGAATTTTTTCAATGAGCGCGTCAACCGCATCGTGTCGGCGGAGCAGGTTCGTCAGCATGGCGTCAGCCTTGACACACTGGGCGCTGCGCTGGGAACCTTTGCCTTGAAAGTCAAAATCACTCACGCCAGACCCGGTGGCCTTGATGCCTTTATTCGCGAGGCCAAGCAGGTTTTGAAAGCCAACAACGGCTATCTGGTCGTGAACTATTTACGCAGTACGCTGGGTCAACAGACCTATGGTCATTTCTCACCCATTGCCGCGTATGACGAACGGCGTGACCGGTTTCTGATTCTGGATGTTGCCCGTTACAAGTATCCGCCGGTGTGGGTGAGATCAGCCGAATTATTTGCAGCGATGCAGACCTATGATCGTGATGGCGGAGCGCCGCGTGGCTACCTGATCGTGAGTGGGCCCCAAAGCTGATCGCTGGTCTCAGGTCGGTGGCTGAGAGCCAGCAGGGTCCTGACTGAGCCGGTTGATGACCACGGCCCCCACCAGATCGCCCTCAACATTTACAGCCGTTCGAACCGTGTCAATCAGGCGGTCTATCGGCAACAGAATGGCGATGGCTTCCACTGGCAGACCGACCGATTGCAAGACCATGATCATGGTAACCATCCCCGCGCTCGGTATGCCCGGAGCGCCAATTGAAGCCAGAATGGACATCAGGCAAACGACCACTTGTTGCAACAGGTTAAGGTCCATACCCACCAGGTTGGCGACAAAAAGCGCCGCACCTGCTTCGTAAAGAGCGGTCCCATCGCTGTTTACCGTCGCACCCAAGGGCAGAACGAATTTGGCGATACGGGGCGAGACATGGAGATGATCCCGGGCCACCCGTAAGGCCACCGCCAGTGTTGCCGCACTCGAACAGGTCGCAAAAGCCGTGAGCATGGCTTCTTGAACAGCCCTGAAGAACGGGACGGGTTTTACTGCCGTCAGTAGATACAGAACGCCGGGCAGCAGCACGATCGCATGGATCAGCAGGGCGCCCATGATGACGGCGACGAAAACTGCCAGATTCACAAACAGGCCCGCCTCCTGAGTCGCCAGCAGATGGGCCAGCAGCGCGAAGACACCCGCAGGCGCCAGCCGCATGATCCCGCTGATTATCACGAGCATGACCTCCAGCGCCTCATGGATGAACTCGCGCAGAGCGGCAGCTTTTTGACCTCGCCGCGCAATACCCAATCCCAGTAGCAGGGCAAACACTACGGTTGGCAGCACCGAAGCTTCGGCCAGAGCCTTGAAGGGATTGACGAACAGACCGCGCAGAAAGCTTTTCAGGAAATCGGGTAGCGTCAGGCTACTGGTCACATGAGCCGACTGCATCGCATCCTGAAAAAGATGCACATCAAGTCCCTTGCCGGGTTCGAACAGGTTGATCAGCGTCAAACCCAATACGGCCGCCAGTGCCGTTGTCGTCAGATAAAAACTCAATGTCGAACGCCAGATGCGTCCGGCCTGTTCATGCCCACCGAGACTCGCGACCCCGGAGGTGACGCACGTAAAGATCAAGGGCATCACCACCATCTTCAGGAGGTCAATGAATACGCCGCCAATCAGGTTGAGAAGGGATAGAACAGCAGCGGTCTGCGAACCGGCTACGTGATGATTCAGGGCTAGACCAACTAAAACGCCCAGCAGCGCGGCCAACAGAATTTGGGCATTCAGGCTTTTCAGCAGCATGTTTTATGTGGATGGATGGTTGCCGAACGGGCCGTTTGCCCAAAAAAATGGACTCTGGCCGCCTAACCCAGTTTGAAGAGGGCAATTTCGTTGCGCAGCTCGTCGATTGCGCCTTCCAGGCGATGCGTGGCAGAGGTGGTTTGTTCCAGCGCGTGAGCGGAGACACGAACGCTCTCGGTCAGCGTGACCATGGCATCACGGATTTCCTTGGCGCCGGCCGACTGCGAACGCATGCCTTCGTGCACGGCATCGAACTGCGGCAACAGGGTCTGGACCTCCTGAATGATTTCGCCGAAGCGCAGGCTGATGTGATTGGTATCGGTCACGCTCTGATTGACCTGTTCGGTAAACCGGGCCATTTCCATTACGCCGCCCGTCACCGAACTCTGCATCTCCTTGACCATCTGTTCAATATCCAGCGTGGCAACGGCTGTCTGGTCGGCCAGTCGGCGAATCTCTCGGGCCAAAACGGCAAAGCCCAGACCAAATTCACCGGCTTTTTCGGCTTCAATCGAGGCGTTGAGAGACAACAGGTTGGTCTGGTCAGCGATCTTGGTAATGGTCGTGGTCACGCTACTGATGACGGTGGCTTTTTCATTGATGATGCCGAGTCGTCCCGAAATGGAATGGGTCGCGTCCGCCAGATGTCGCATGGTGAGTTCCATGTCGACCAGTGCCGACTGGCCAGAATTGGCGAGTTCCGAGGTATGAGTGGCAATTTGGGTGATCCCGCTCATCCGGCTTAACAGTTCTTCAGATGTGGCGGATATCTGCTTGGTTGCGGCGGCGATTTCAGTTGTGGTCGAGCCTAGATTGTTGACCTCGTCGCTCTGGGTGCGGGCCATGGCACTGAGGCTGTTAGCCGTCGTCACCAGGTCAATGGTTGAGCGTTGTACCTGGCCGATCAGGGAGTTGAGGTAAGTGACCATCTGGGCCAGCGCAGTGATGAGCTTGCCGGTTTCCTCCTGATCCCCCGCTTCCAATGTGACCGAAAGATCGCCCGAAGCTACCCGTTCGGCGGCATCGACCGCTGTTGAAATCGGTCGCGAAATGGAACGGGCAACCAGTGTGGCGACCAGCAGTATCGGCAATAAAATTGCGGCAAGTACATAGAGCATGGCATTGCGCTGTTGATCGACAATCGCCATGGCCTCCGTCACATCCTGCTGAACGCTGATGCCCCAGCGAAATGAAGGGACATAAATCCAGGACGCCAGCACTTTCTGCCTGAGGATGCTTACGACTTCACCTGATCCCTGGTTCCCCTTGAGTGCGCTTTGCAGGCCCATTGCGTAATGTTCGCCGGGGTGCATGCTCAGTTTGAATGCGGCATCCGGTCGTTGCCGCATTGGGGCTGCAACCTGAACCCGATCCCCCTGCAGGGTTCCGACTACGGTTTCACCTGTTTTACCGAGTCCGGCATAGTCGGTGATGATGTCGTAGATTTCACTGCTATTGATTTGCATGACAACGAAGCCTGCGGTGCGGCCGTTATCCAGAATGATGGGCGCAGCGACAAAGGCAAGCGGGGTCTCGGTGCCCGGGTAGACTGCAAAATCGGAGATATCCGGCTCCAGCAGGGTCTGGGTGCGTCTGACTAATGCCGCCAGCGGTGAGGACCGCTGTGGTCCGGTCATGATGTTACTGCCGAGATCGAGATTTTTCTGGGTCTGGAACAGGACATTCCCCCTGGGGCTGACCAGGATCACATCCGAGAAGCCCAGGTTGGGGGCAAAGTAGTTGGCAATCGCATCGACTTTGGTTCTGGCCTCAAGGTAGGCAGCCGAGCCAGTGTCTGCTGTTTGCAGCACAACGGCACCCTCGGCCAGACGTTTGATGCGACCGAGTACACCGGCTGCACGGGCGCGTTCAAAAGCATAACGCTCCAGTGCGCTGGCCTTTGATTTAGCGGTCACCGCAAGTTGCATCAACGCCTTTTCCCGCAGGGAATTGCTGGAGATACGGTCGATGATGAAGGTGGACAGCAACATCGGGATCAGCACCAGCAGGGAAAACCACAGGGTGAGTCTGTGGGCCAGAGTGCGGCTGCTCCCGGACCTTTTAGATAGGCTCATGGCGGGCCTGTGACGGTGGTTTGCGGCACGGGGTCGGCCCATTTGCGGCCCCATCCTGTGTAGAGGTTTTGCAGAAAGTCTTCCCAGTCCTTTTTGGAGCGCGACCGCGGGTAAGGTACTGGCCGAAGCGGGTATTGGGCGGCCCAGATGATCTTGATGCTGCCATCATCGTTGACTCTGCCAATGTTGAATGCCCGCCAGGTGTGACGGGTAGAAGGATCGACCGTGACGATGCCCTCGGGCGCGTCATAACTCATGCCGAGGATAGCGAGCCCGACTTCATCGGGGTCGGTAGTGCCGGCCCGGGTCACCGCGCGGGCCCAGAGTTTGACGCTGAAATAGGCTGTTTGCATCACGTCACTCAATAGCCTGTGGCTACCATAGCGCTCCCGGAACCGGCGAATGAAGTCCTGATTCTCAGGCCGGTCGATGGACTGAAAGTAGCCCCATGCCGAGTAATGGCCGGCAATATCCTGCAGTGGCAGGCTCTGCAGCTCGGTTTCGCTAATGGAAAAAGAGATGACGGGTATGTCTCTCGCGTTGATGCCCGCCTGTTTGAGGCCGCGATAGAAGGGCGCATTCGAGTCGCCCACGACGGTACTGAATATCACGTCGGGGTGGGTCTCGGATATTTTTTTGATGGCTGCACTGGGATCCAGTCCGCCATACGGAATATAGGCTTCGCCAACCACTTCGGCAGCAAGGGCCATTGCCTGATCGCGGATCATGGCATTGACGGTATGTGGCCAGACATAGCCAGAACCGACCAGGAAGATGCGTTTACCCAGATTTTCCGAGCTCCAGTTCACGGCGGGCAAAATCTGCTGGTTTGGGGCAGCGCCGGTGTACACGATGTTGGGCGATGCTTCCAGTCCTTCATAGGCCATAGGATAAAGCATCAGTCCCTGGTGTCTCTCGATGACGGGCTTGACCGTCTTGCGGCAGGCGGAGGTCCAGCAGCCGATGAACGCTGCAACCTTATCGCGTTCCATAAGGTTATCTGCCTTCAGGGCAAACGTATCGGGGTCGGAGGCGCCATCTGCCACGATGGCTTCAATCTGCTGACCGAGTATCCCACCTTCGGCGTTGATTTCCTCAATCGCCAGCAATTCCGCCTCCATCATGGGTTTCTCGCTGATGGCCATGGGGCCGGTCAATGCGTGCAGGATGCCAAACTTGATGGTCTCGCGGTGATCACTGTGTAGCCAGAACGCCCAGATCAACGCACTGCCAAATCCGAGACCGATCAGGCCCAGACCCGGCGAGGAACCGCAAAGCCGCCACAACCCAGAGAGTCGCTGCGGCCAGGAGGCCACCGCAGGCCGCATTCAGAGCGCCTCTTCGACCGTCGTGGTAATCACGAAAAGGCGGCTGAAGCCGCTAATTTCGAACACATCGTGCAGTGTAGGATTGAGACGGCTCAATTTGAGCGAGCCACTCAGTGGTTCAAGTTTCTTGGCCACCAGCAAGACGACACGGAGACCGGCGCTACTGATGAAATTGACCCCACCAAAATCCATGACGATTTTGGTGGTGCCTGCTTCAATGAGCGTAAGACACTGCTGTTCCAGTTGTTTGGCGCTGGTGGCGTCAATTCGGCCTTCCAGTCCCATGATCAGACTGTCCTGTTGGGTGTTTGAAGTGATATTCAGCATGGTTATGGTTCCTCGGAGTGCAATGGTGTGTTCTGATCGTAAGGGTGGGTTATCGGAGCTGCTGGTGCCCGGGATCAATCATTGAATACCAGCCTTAATTCGCAGCCCGCCGAAGTGCTGTAGGCCGTGACCCGATCAGCCAGTCGGCGCAACATGTAGCCCGCCATTTGCAGAACAGCATCGTCGTTTTCGATCATCTGCTCGTGGCTCGGCGGTTCCATCGCCAACGGTACGTTGATGCCGTGGTAATGCAGTAACACGGTAAAGCTGTATTCGTTGAAGATGGTCTTCATCTCGATTCGGCTGCTACCGTCAGGACTGGTCGTGACCAGATCGTGTTCGGTCAGTATTTCGAAGGCCTGCCAGGTGGCGTATTCGGCGCGGTTGACCACATCAGCCCGGGCACCCCAGCTTTTACCCTGCTGCTCAAGGAAGGCAACAACATCATTGAGCGAACTTTGGCGAGCATCGAAGCGATGGGAGCGGTGGGTGCGATCACCTATGCGAAACAGCGCCCCCAAAACAACCGCCGCCATGACGCCGACTCCCACTCCCGAGAACAGGAGTTGTCTCATGATGTCCGGTGCGGCTTTTAACAGCACCTCACGCACCGATTCGAAGCTGATCCCCAGTATCAGGCCAAAGCCGATGGTGAGAATCTTGCGGTTGTCCAGCAGGCGCGAGGCAATGATTTGCAGCCCTGCCATCAGGGTGAAGGAGGCGAGAAACAACATGGCGCAGCCCATGACCGGGTCTGGCAGTATCTCCAGAAACAGGATGGCTTTGGGCATGAACGCCAGTAGGGCCATGATCGCGGCAAGCCACAAGGCGATGTAGCGACTGGTACAACCGGTAGCGGCCGCAAGGCTCACGGCGCCGCCGCTGGAGGTGAGTGGCAGTCCGTTGAGGAGGGAGTTGATGATATTGGTCAGACCTTCGGCAACGACGCCTTGCTTTACCAATGCCATGTCAGGACGTTTCCAGTCGGCATCGTTAAATCGCTGGGCGGCGGTTATGGCGCCAAAGCCATGCAGGGCGAGGAACAACCCCGTTATGATAACGGGTGGGATGCTTTCCAGTTCGAGCTTCCAGCCCATGCCCATGGGCTTTGGCAGATAAAAGAGGGGGGCGTCCTGCACCATGGCGATTTTCTCGGGTGGGATCGCATCCAGCACCAGACTGCTGATAACACCGGCCAATAGTCCCAAACATGCGGAAAAAAGCCGCAG
>JBILXN010000031.1:0-16639 GCA_044378425.1 Methylococcaceae bacterium | reverse complement strand
CTTACCGCATATTCAATCGCAGCGCGAGCCCCATCATGCTTGCCTTCCAGCTGGTAGGGCGGCACCAGATTGGCCACGTTTCTCACCACGAACAGTTCGCCCGGCGCTGCGCCGGTTAATAGCGCCGGGTCAACTCGCGAGTCACTACAGGCGATGAGCAGTACCGCAGGGCTTTGCCCGTGTTCGGCGAGATCCTTCATGCGTTCGGGTTCGATTCGGTAAAACCGATCCTTGAAGCCACTCATACCCTTTATGAGTCGGCCTATTACGGCATCATCTTGTTGTTTCACGGTATTAGCCCTGTTGCTGGAAGGTGAGGGGGGGTGAATAGTCGTTTATCGTGAGTCCTGCCCGTGCAATCAAGGATCGGACCTTTCAAAATATGATAGCGTAGAATTCCGGTTAAGCGAGTGATGTATACGGACAGGCTGGTGCCGTTGAGCGGTGGCCGCTGGTCCTGCTCCCCATAATCATCAACAGGATGGCCAGACTCCAAGTCCCTATGACCCGCACCCCCATGAATTCTGATTCTTTCCATCTGAATCTACCCACTCTTCCGGAGAGTCTCGGCGTGCTCGCCGAGTCGCTGCATGGTTATGCTGAAGCCCATGATTGGCCGGCGGGTTTGACCCTGCATGTCGATCTGGTTCTGGAAGAACTGGTCTGCAACACCATCTCCTACGGTTACGCCGATGGTCGGCCCGGCCAGGTCACTGTTGGCATCTGGCGAGAGGGTGACACCCTCCATATCGGCATTGATGATGATGGCGATGCCTTCAATCCCTTTGATAATGCCGAGCCCGACACGGCGCTTGATATTGAATCGAGGGCCATCGGCGGACTGGGTATCCATTTCGTCCGAAAGCTGATGGACAGTTACGCTTACCAGCGGGTCGGGCAGCTTAACCGGATTTCACTCGAGAAGCAGCTGGGGACGGGCATTGATCCCCTCTAAAACAGCGGTCCAGTGTCTGGTGTTCCGGGTGGGCGACCAGCGCTTCGCCATTCGTGCATCCGACATTGTGGTAGTAGTGCCTCTGCCGCGGCTCCAGGCTATCTCCGCTGCACCTGCTCATGTTGCGGGACTTTTCCGTTACCAGGGTGTCCTGATCGCGGTGATTGATTTGACCCGCCTAAGCCAGAACCGGTCTGCGCCGCCCAATTTCAGCAGTCGGGTCATACTGGTGCGAACAGCAGATGGCAGCCTGCTGGGCTTGCTTGCGGAGCAGGCAACCGACATCCAGTCATTGGAAATCGAACAGCCATTGAACGAGGTGGTAACCGGTGCGCGGACAGGATTGGCCCCGCTGATATTCGATACGACGGAGGGGCTGGTGCAGCTTGTTGACTGGCAGGCATTACTGCCCCCCGAACTCCAGTCTCTGACGTCTGCGAACGCCTGATGCTCTCATGAACGTTCATGAACACATTCGCCACTGGTTACTGCGCGAGTATGGTCTTGGACTTGATAGTTTCGGCCAGGGCTCGCTGGATGGCGTACTGGCTGAACGCTGTCGAGCCAACGCTACTATCGGCCACGAAGCCTATTTTGAAATCTGGCTTAACAGTGCAGCTGAGCGTGGGTATTTTCTGGACAGCCTGCTCGTAGGCGAAACCTGGTTTTTCCGCGAGCGTGCGACCTTCAGCATGACGCTGGACTGGCTGGCAGAGAGTGGAATCGACTTTAGTGCCACATCTCCCTTGCGAATTTTGAGCCTGCCCTGTTCCAGCGGCGAAGAGGCCTGGTCGATTGCCGCCATACTCACCGACGCCGGCTTTGATGCCGGTCGGGTCCAGATTGAGGCCATGGATATCAGTCCGTCGGCGCTGGCACTTGCTCGCCAAGGGGTCTACCCGGTGCGCAAACTCCGGCAGGAACCACCCGAGCGCTGGGCCCATGTGTTAAAGCCCGAGGGCAGGGCGCAGTTGCGGGTTGATGACACGCTAAGAGCGATGGTGACTTATACTCTGGCCAACGCCATGGATCCGGACTGTCTGGCCAATCGCCCGCCCTACCACATCATCTTCTGCCGAAACATGCTGATTTATATGGCTAATGATGCAAGGCTCAGGATTTGCCAAAACCTGTTGTCGCGGTTGCAGCCAGGTGGTTTGCTGTTTCTTGGGCATGCCGAAACGGCCCCGGCGGGATCAGGATTGCGACGCTACCGCGGTGCGGGTGCCTTTGCCTGGTGTCAGCAGGCGTCTTCATCACAAGACCTGACCAGGACACCCTCGGCAAACAGAGGTGATCACGCCGCTGTTCCGACGCCTCGACCCAGCCCGAAGCCATCGCCTGAGACCGCTCGCCAGACCGTGGCATCGGTGGTTACGGGTGGGCGGTCCGCTAGCCCTCACCGGTCTGAGCCGCAGGCCGAGGTTCTGGCTCAGGCACGCAGCCTGGCCGACGCCGCCGGCTATGAAAAAGCACTGACACTGCTGACGGATGCGTCCGAACTGGTACTGGTACCCGAAAGCCACTGCCTGATGGGTACCCTGGCCAGTGCCCTGGGTCGACCACAGGAGGCCATTGCCCACTTCCGCCATGCGATTTATCTCGACCCTCACCATGAGGAAAGTCTGGCTCAGCTTGCCCTGTTGCTGGAGCGTAACGGTGCATCAGCAGAAGCCAGCCGGCTCAGGTCCAGGTTGACAGAACAGCAAGAGGCCCGATCATGATGCAGCCAGCGCCAGGGTTCCCTTCAGCCTGTTGGAAGGTCATCGGCATTGAGGGTGATCTCAGTTGCGCAGAGTTGCAAAACTATATTCATTGCCGCAACTGTCCGATTTTTTCCCATGCGGGCCGCAGTCTGCTGGACCGTGAGATGCCCGCTGACTACCGGGATGAGCTAACCCTGCGGCTGGCGCAAAAGGCCGACCATCAGGACACGGACAGTCTGCGGCTGATCATTTTCCGGGTTGCTTCGCTATGGCTGGCCTTGCCCGCCGTCTGTTTTGAGGAGAGCCTGTCGCCTGTCGCCGTGAGTCCGGTCCCTATGCGGAGCAACCGCCACTTTCTTGGGTTGGTCAACACTGGCGGCGAGCTTCAGCTCTGCTTCACGCTGGAACATCATCTGGTGGCCGAAGCCGACGAGTCTGCGCCGACCTGTAGCGGGGTGGGGATTTTTCCGCGGTTTCTGGTTCTCAAGTTAGGCGGGCGAAAGTGGGTCATTACGGCAGATGAAGTGCAAGGCGCCATTAGCGTCCCGCGCCAACGACTGGAGGCTTTGCCACCGAATCTGCTGAAGTCGCCGCAGAAACTGATGCTTGCCCTGTTTAGACTGAACGACCTGGAGGTCAAGTTGCTGGATGAAGCGCGATTGCTTTCCTTCTTGCAGGAAGCATTGGCATGAGTGTGCCTGATGCCTTTCTGCTGAGTTTGTTTCGGGAGGAAATGGCAGCCAATAGCGCGGTGCTGACCCGGGGCCTGCTGGATCTGGAACGCAGTGGCAGTTCAGCCGAGATCATCGAGCCCTTGATGCGGGCGGCACATTCAATCAAGGGCGCGGCGCGGGTGGTCGAACTGTTGCCCGCGGTCCGGATTGCCCATGGCATGGAAGACGTTCTGGTCGCCGCCGGAGCAGGGCGGGTTGCGTTGTCGGGAGGTTCAATTGATGGTCTGTTGGGTGCGTTGGACTGGATGATGGCCATGGCTGCCGTGGCCGACGACACCCTGGCGCCCTGGCTGGACCAGCATGCGGCCGAGGCTGATGAGTGGGTGGTTCGGATAGCTGCCTGTCTCGCCCCCCCGGAAACCCAGGCCACGGCTGAACATGTGCCAGAGCCGGCAACTGTCAGCGTTGTCACTGCAGCGCCAGTCGAGCCTGCTTTGAGTCTGGCCACGCTATCCGCCCCGGTCGCAAACGCCGGTCCTGCAACAGCACCTGATGCGACTGACCCCACGGTCAAGATAACGGCCGAAAGCCTTGGGCAGATGCTGGCCTATGCGGCCGATATGTTGCTTGAGGCGCGTAAAATTGAGGCCATAGCGGCCGAATTTCAACAGTTCAGACGGCTGTATCGCCGGCTGGCAGTATTGGCGAAAGCCGAACAGACTGACCCGGCGACGGCGGCCTCACTCACCACGCTGCTGGCGGAGGCGGGCGCAGCGGTCGATCAGCATGAAGGGCTCCTTGCCGGTATCTCCAAGCGCAGCACCCTACTGGCAGAGCGTCTGCATAATCTGGTTCTGCGGGCGCGAATGCGGCCTTTTTCCGATGGCGTTCAGGGGTTTCCCCGAATGATCAGGGATGTGGCGCGACAGTTGGGTAAACAGGTTGAACTGGCACTCATCGGTCAGGCTACCCTGGTCGATCGCGATATCCTGAGTCGGCTGGATGCGCCGCTGAACCACCTGTTGCGAAACGCTTTGGATCATGGACTGGAACTGCCGGAGCAGCGTCTGGCGGCAGGTAAGCCCGCGGCTGGCCGCCTGCAATTATCGGCTCGCCATCGCAGGGGGCGCCTGCTGATTTCAGTTAGCGATGACGGTCAGGGTATTGATGTCAATCGGCTTCGCGCCAAGATCATCGAGAAGGGCTTGGTCGATGCCGATATGGCCCAACATCTGAGCACTGCAGAACTCTATGACTTCCTGTTTCTCCCCGGTCTGACCACTCGCACCGATGTGACTGAACTCTCGGGCAGGGGCGTGGGGCTGGATGTGGTTCAGTCGATGGTTCATGGCTGTGGCGGTTCCATCAGTGTTCACTCTGAGCCAGGGCAGGGCACCCGGTTTGAATTGCAGTTGCCAGTGACCCGCTCGGTGATTCGGGCGTTGCTGGTGAAGGTAGCGGGTCGGCCCTACGCCCTGCCATTGGCACGCATAGACCGCACCCGGAAGATCGACAGTGGGCTGCTCGAAACCGTCAATGGCAGTGACTACTATGCTGGCGAACAGGGCAATACTGGCGTGATTTCCGCCCGGCGCGTGCTTGGGCTGGACGAGGGTGTCCTGGCGACAGGCGAACTCGCCATCGTTCTCATCAGTGCGGAAGCCAGGCAATATGCGCTGGTGGTCGATGAACTCTGCGGCGAATATGACGTGGTGGTGCGACCGCTGGACCCGCGTCTGGGCAAGGTGCCGAACTTCAGTGCGGTAGCCCTGGATCAGGCCGGTCAGCCGGTTCTGATTATGGATGTTGACGATCTCATCCGCACCGCCGACCGACTGTTTGGTACCCCGCAAGCCCCCCGCTCACGCCTGTCCAGGATGAGCCGGCGTCCCACCAAACGGCTACTGGTGGTGGATGATTCGATCACGGTGCGGGAAGTGGAGAGGAAGTTGCTTGAGAATGCAGGTTACGAGGTCGAGGTTGCGATTGATGGCGTGGATGGCTGGAACCAGTTGAGCGGCAAGCCGTTCGATCTGATGGTCAGCGATGTTGATATGCCTCGTATGAACGGCATTGAACTGGTAACTCGCATCAAGGCCGATCCCCGCTTGTCCAGTATTCCCGTCATTATCGTGTCCTACAAGGACAGGGCAGAGGATCGCCTGCGTGGCATGGCGGCGGGCGCGGATTACTACCTGACCAAAAGCAGCTTTCATGATGCCAGCCTGATTCAGGCAGTAAGAGATCTGATCGGGGATGCAAACGACGCATGAAGCTTGCCATCGCCTGTCATGATCGTGAGACCCAGCATGCACTGCGTCAGATACTGGCTGCAGAGCCGGGTAACCAGATCCTCTGGACGGCACTGAGCACTGAGCAGGTTCTCGACAAATGCCGCTCCAACCTGCCTGATCTGTTGCTGCTGGATATCCGCTTGGGCGATGACACGGCAGCGGCGCTGACGCGAGAGTTGATGCCGCAATTCAGACAGTATGGCTGCAGTATCCTCCTGTTGAATGACCGGGCGGCCAGCCATCACGCCGAAATTTTTGAAGCGCTCGGTAATGGTGCAGCCGATGCCGCCATCATTCCAGCCAGGCTGATCTGGGACGACCCTTCGGCCTGGCAGGATCTGAGAACCCGCATTTCGACCCTGCAGATATTGGCCGAACATGCCAAAAAACATCATCCTGGGCATCGGGTGTCTGACAGTTCAACGGCGGCCGTTCCGGTTATTCCGCCGGTCGTGGTGATAGGAGCCTCCACGGGCGGGCCCAAGGCGCTGGCGGCCGTGTTGTCCCGTTTGCCGGATGATTTGCCTGCCACAGTGCTGGTAGTGCAGCATCTGGACGCCCATTTCACCGAGGGTCTCGCTCATTGGCTGGATGACTGCTGCCCGTTACCGGTCGCCGCGCTGACCCAGGTGTCGCCGCTTGAGCCGGGTCGGGTCTGGATCGCAGCCCGACCCGAACATCTCATCGTTGATCGCTCGCTGATGTTGAACTGGACTACTGACCCCCCTGATCGGATCTGTTGTCCGGCCATTGACGTGCTATTTGAAAGCGTGGCGAGCCGTTCGCCACTCAGCGGGCTGGGTGTTCTGCTGACCGGCATGGGACGAGATGGCGCTGCTGGTTTGCTGGCCTTGCGACAGGCGGGTTTTCACACCATCGCTCAGGACGAGGCAACCAGTGTCGTCTATGGCATGCCGAAAGCCGCTGCGGAACTGGCGGCCGCCCATGAGATTCTCCCACTAGAGGCCATAGGCCCCCGCATCGCTGCGATGCTCCGCCATGCCTCACCCACCCCTAACCAGTACTACCCATGACCCTTACCATCGCGCCCGCAGAGAGCATCATCCCCTCCCATAACATTGTCGTGCTGTTGATCGACGATCAGCGGATTATTGGCGAAGCCGTGAAGCGTATGCTGCAGGCCGAGACCGATATTGAATTTCACTACACCTGTGACCCCGCAGAGGCACTGGCGCTGGCCAACCGGTTGCAGCCTACGGTCATCCTGCAGGATCTGGTGATGCCGGATATCGATGGTCTGACGCTGGTCAAGGCATTCCGCGCTAATGCTGCAACGGCCAATGTTCCGCTGATTGTGTTATCGAGCAAGGAGGAGCCCAAGACCAAGGCCGAAGCCTTTGCATTGGGCGCTAATGACTATCTGGTGAAGTTACCTGATCCGGTAGAGTTATCAGCCCGTATCCGCTATCACTCGGGTGCCTATATCGCGCTGCTCCAACGCAACGAAGCCTTCGCGGCACTGGAGCGCAGTCAGCAGATGCTGGCGGAAGAGTTATCGGAAGCCGCCGATTATGTCCGGTCGCTATTACCCGAACCCCTGACAGGGCCCGATCTCAAAACCGCCTGGCTGTTCAAACCCTGTAGTTCATTGGGCGGCGATGCTTTCGGCTATTTCGATATCGACCATGATCATTTTGCCATCTTCCTGCTCGACGTCTGCAATCACGGCGTGGGTTCCGCGCTGCTTTCGGTTAGCGCCATGAATGCTTTGATGGGACGGACGCTGGTGGATGTCGATTTCCGGGAACCGGCAAAAGTGCTGACCAGCCTGAACAGCGTATTTCTGATGGAGAAGCACAATAACCTGTACTTCACCATGTGGTATGGCGTCCTCAACAAAAGCAGTCGGGTGCTCCGTTATAGCAGTGGCGGACATCCGCCCGCGGTGTTGCTTGCCGACGGTGGCAGTACGCTCTTGCGCTGTCGCGCCATGCCGGTGGGTACCATGGCCGACAATGTATTCGAGGAGGGCAGCGTCGCGGTCCCGCCAGCGGCTCGACTGTTTGTGTTCAGTGACGGCATCTACGAGGTTCATGATGACCAGGGCGAGGAACTGGCATTCGAGGCTTTTGTGGATATCCTGGCGCAGCCCGAGAAGGTGGTGGGCAGGAAAGTGGATGAGGTTTTGGCGCAGATGTGCGCGATTCAGGGCCACGCCGATTTCAGCGATGATGTATCCATGCTGGAACTGAGGCTGGCATAGCGGCTGCGACCGCTGGATTGACTCCGCGGGGGGTTCGGGTGTTCCTAGTGATCGGTCTCTATGATCCTGACACGAGCGGTGACGCCACAGAGTAATTCATACGCGATGGTGTGAGCGCAGCGCGCTATTTCCTCAACCGGCAGGCCATCCCCCCAAAGCGTCACAGGGTCGCCGACCCTGGCCTCCGGGCAGTGGGTCACATCGACGCTGATCATGTCCATTGAAACCCTGCCAACCAGGGGCAGGCGCTGGCCTCGAATCAGTACCGGCGTACCTGATTCGGCATGACGTGGGTAGCCATCGCCATAGCCAACCGCGACAATCCCGAGACGAGTGCGCTGGGGGCAGATCCAGCTACCGCCATAACCTACCTTGGCCCCAGGCTCCAGTTGCTTGATGCTGATGAGTCGGCTACGGAAGGTCATGACCGGTTCCAGTCCCTCGTCAACACCGCTGCGATCGGGAAAGGGCGATACCCCGTACAGGGTGATGCCGGGTCGCACCCAACTCAGCCGGGTCCGTTCCCAGGCCATCAGTCCGGCAGAATTGGCCAGACTGGTTTCACCGGCGCCGCAGGCAGCAGCTTCAAACCGGGCCAGCTGTTCGCTGGTCTGCGGATCTTCAAGGTCATCAGCACTGGCCAGATGCGACATCAGGGGAATTTCAGGCGCCACTGATGGGCAAGCCTCAAGCCGCCGTAGGCACTCCCCGACTTGATCCGCCATCAGGCCGAGGCGGTGCATGCCGGTGTCAAGTTTGAGCCAGATGCGGAGGGGTTTTGCCGGCGGGGCCTGCTCCAAAAGATCCACCTGCCAGGGCGAATGAATCACCGGTTCCAGTCCCGCCGACCGATGAGATTCCAGTTCATCGGCATCGGTGAACCCCTGCAAGACAGCGATACGCTGGCAGATGCCGCCCTCTCTAAGGGCCAGCCCCTCGGCAGTGCGTGCCACAGCAAAGGCGTCGATGGCCGGCAGACTGCGGGCGATGCGCAATAAGCCGTGACCATAAGCGTTGGCCTTGATGACGGCCATGAGTTTTGCCCCGGGCACCCAGCCGCTAATGCGGTGGGCATTGCGACCGACGGCGGCCAGATTCAGGATCGCATGGGCAGAGCGGGTAGGATCAGTAGCTCTCGCCGGCATAGGGGTCGTGGATGAAGTTTTCGAAACGAGTGTACTGGCCCAGAAAGGTGAGTCGGGTGGTGCCTATGGGGCCGTTACGCTGCTTGGAAATAATGATTTCGGCCGTGCCCTTGTCGGTGGTGTCCTTGTTGTAGACCTCATCGCGGTAGATGAATACGATCAGGTCGGCGTCCTGCTCGATAGCGCCTGATTCCCGCAAATCTGACATGACAGGTCGCTTATTGGGTCGCTGTTCCAGGCTGCGGTTTAACTGCGAGAGCGCGATAACCGGGACGTTAAGCTCTTTGGCCAGCGCCTTGAGCGAGCGGGAAATATCCGAGATTTCGTTGACACGGCTTTCCGAGCCCGGCGAGTTCATCAGTTGCAGGTAGTCGAGCACGACCAGACCCAGTTTGCCGTCGTGTTCTCGGGCCAGACGGCGGCAGCGGGCACGCACCTCAGTCGGTGTCATGGCCGGGGTGTCGTCAATGAAGAGTTTGGTTTCCGCCAGGATGTTGATGGCCGAGGTCATACGCGGCCACTCGTCATCTTCCAGCTTGCCGGTGCGGACCCGGTGCTGGTCGATGCGGCCTAGCGACGAAATCATGCGCATGGCGAGTTGTTCGCCGGGCATTTCCATGCTGAACACCGCGACCGGCAGTTGTTCCTTGATGGCGACATGCTCGGCAATGTTCATGGCAAAGGTGGTCTTGCCCATTGAGGGTCGGCCTGCAACGATAACCAGATCGGAAGGCTGCATACCGGAGGTCATTTCGTCGAAGTCGGTAAATCCGGTACTGGCGCCGGTAATATGGCCTTCTTTCTGAAAGAGCTGCTCAATCCGGTCGATGGCCATCGCCAACAGGGGTTTGATGGGCTTGAAGCCAGTGCCCTGACGGCGATACTGGTCGGCAATATGGAAAACTTTTTGTTCGGCCGACTCAATCAGTTCTATGGTCTGGCGGCCCTGCGGGTAAAACGCCAAATCCGCAATATCGGAACCGGAACTGATCAGTTGGCGCAGCACCGATTTCTCGCGCACGATTTCGGCGTAGGCGGTGATGTTGGCCGCGCTGGGAGTCTCTTTGGCGAGGGTGGCGAGATAAGCCAGACCGCCACATTCCTCGATCCAGCCGAGTTGCTCAAGGGTTTCCGAGAGCGTTATGACGTCGAGCGGCGACTGTTTTTCGGCCAGCATCTTGATGGAGCGATAGATCAACTGATGGTCGCGACGATAGAAGTCGTCCTCAATCAGTAACTCAGCCACCTTGTCCCAGGCCTGCTTGTCCAGCATCAGGGCGCCAATGACGGCCTGCTCGGCATTGATGGAGTAAGGCGGTAGCTTGATGGCTTCGATAGTGTCGGTTTTCTTGCGGCTGCGTTGCTCGGCCATGGTTACTGTCTGACTCCTTGGCCCGTTGTTGGACTCTTTTCTCTGCCGGTGATTTTTTCAATGATCCGGGTGGTGGAATAACCGTCGACAAAATCGAGCGTCTTGACCTCACCGCCGTTTGCCAGCACATGATCATGTCCGGCGATCTGGCTGATGTCCGGATAGTCGCCGCCCTTGACTAGCACATCGGGCAGAATTTTGCCGATCAGATCGCGTGGGGTGTCGTCCTCAAAGGGTAGTACCCAGTCCACACATTCGAGAGCGGCTAGCATACTCATGCGGTGGGAGAGCGGGTTGATCGGGCGCTCGGGCCCTTTAAGCCGCTGCACAGAGGCATCAGAATTGACCAGAACCAGCAGACGATCACCCAGTTCACGGGCGCGCCGCAGATAATCAATATGGCCAGGATGCAGGATGTCGAAGCAGCCGTTGGTGGCTATGATGCGCTCACCCTGAGTTCGGGCGGCAGTCAGGACTGGCAGTAGAGCGTCGAGACCGATAACGCCACGTTGGACCGCGCGCTCCCCCAGCAGGGCTTGAGCCAGTTCGGCGCGGGTCACGCTGGCGGTACCGAGTTTGCCCACGACCACGCTGGCACCGATATTGGCTAATTGGGTAGCCTCGGCCAGGCTCATGCCGGCAGCGAGTCCCGCGGCGAGGATGGCAATGACGGTGTCTCCCGCGCCGGTGACGTCGTAGACATCCTTGGCCCGGGCAGGGAGATGCAGTGCCGGCTGTTGACGCTGAATGAGGGTCATGCCCTGTTCGCCACGAGTGATCAAAAGGGCTGTCAGGTCCAGCGCGTCCAGCATGGCGAGTCCACGTTCCACTAATTGCATGTCACTGGTGCAAGGCCCGGCAACGGCTTCAAACTCGCTGCGGTTAGGGGTAATCAGTGTGGCGCCTTGGTATTTCGTGAAGTCGCACCCTTTGGGGTCAACCAGCAGTGGTTTTTGCTGTGCTCTGGCTGCGGCGATATAAGGGGCTATGTCGGATAGGGTACCCTTGCCGTAGTCGGACAGGATGGCTACTCCGGCGGTGGTGAGTTGCCGCTCGAAATGACCTGCAAGTGACGAGTTGCTGATGGTATCGAAGCGTTCTTCGAAGTCCATGCGAATGAGTTGCTGATGCCGACTCAAAACCCTGAGTTTGGTGATGGTAGGCAGACCGGGGATTTGCTCAATATGGCAGTCCACGCCGGCCTTTGCCAGGAGTCGGCTGAGGCTGTCACCTGCTTCATCCTGACCGCTCAAGCCCAGCAGGATGACTACACCGCCCAGTGCCGCAAGATTGATCGCTACATTGCCGGCGCCGCCAGCTCGTTCTTCTATGTGCTGGACGCGGACAACCGGAACGGGTGCTTCCGGCGAGATGCGCGAGGCAGGACCATGCCAGTAGCGATCCAGCATAAGGTCACCGGCGACAAGGACGCGGCTTTTAGAGAAGTCAGGAAGTTGCATGAATTCGAGAGATTAAGTTCCCGATTAGCATAGCACGCGACAGTTTGATCTCATCGCACAGGGGGAGGGCTCATGCTGACGCGACGGTGTGCACTCTCGGCGTGCTACGCCCGATAGATCCGTTCGACCGGGCGTAGCCTAAAGGCAACAATCAGTCGTCGCTGCTCATTACACCCAGCAGCTGCAGAAGGCTGGTGAACATGTTGTAAATAGCGATGTAGAGACTCAGGGTTGCCATGATGTAGTTGGTTTCGCCGCCATGGATGATTTCACTGGTCTGATAGAGCATCATGCCCGCCATCAGCATCACGAACATCGCTGAAACGGCCAATGACAATGCCGGTAGTCCGGGTATGAAGAGGGCTGCCAGACTGGCCAGAAATGCGACCAGTATGCCTGCGCTCAACATGCCGCCGAGAAAACTGAAGTCGCGGCGCGATACCAGGGCATAGGCTGAAAGCCCCATGAAGGTTAGGCCGGTGCCGCCCAATGCGGTCATGACCAGTTGGCCACCGTTGGCGTAATGGCCAACGTAGGCATTCAGGATGGGTCCGAGGGTGGCACCCATGAAGCCGGTGAGTGCAAACAGGAACACCAGTCCCATGGCGCTGTTACGGAATTTGGTGACCAGCATCAATAGCCCAAAATAGCCGACAAGGGTAATCAACACCCCGGGATACGGGAGATTGAGTGCCATGGATGCCCCCGCGCAGACGGCACTGAACAGCAGCGTTATGGCCAGTAGGGCATAGGTATTGCGCAGGACACGGTTGATCTCGACGGATCTGGTAGCCGTGCGGGCGTAGGTGGGTGTGACTTGATTCATCTTGGACTCCTGGGTGGAAGTGTCGTGGAAACACCACGATGGTACATTAGAAAGGTCGGATCAGGGTATGTTCTGGCCCGGGGTGAATCCAATGCTCTGGCAGGAACTGAATTGAACCGGCATGATTCCAATGAGGCGGGACTGCGAAGCCCCCTCACTGTTGCCTGACGAAGACATCATGTAATAGAAGCCATCCTTGCCCACTGGTTGGTTACCGGCCAGGAATAGCGGTAGGGCACATGCGTCGGCCCCTTGTTTATACGCCTGCCGAGCACCATGTCGGTAGGTGCAATCCACTGACTTGAAGATTTCACCATGAACACAATGACTCGTTTTTTGACCAGCACGATTTGCAGTCTGGCTATCCTTCTTATCGTTGTCGGCGATGCTGACGCGGCACGAATGGGTGGTGGTAAATCCTTTGGTTCCAGGCCCTCGTTTAGCGCACCTTACCAGCGATCACAGGGGGTTTCAGGCTCCGGCATGAGCCGACCTGCCGGCCAGCAACAAGGTTATTCTGCAGCCCAGCAACGTAACCAGTCGATGCGTGATTCACTCGCGCAGCGTGGTGGCATGACGCGTTTCCTGGGTGGGCTCGCCTTGGGTGGATTGCTGGGAGCCATGTTTTTCGGCGGCGGCTTTGAGCATATCAATTTCTTGGATATTCTTATTTTTGGCGGGATTGCCTTCATGTTGTTCAAATTTCTGGCCGCAAGGCGGAGTAGCGCAAGTGCCGCAGCAACGCCGACCGGAGATTTCAGAGCCTATGAACGCGGCGGTGATGGTGATGCGGGTTATGATCGCAGACCCGTTTCCGCAGGCTTCAATACGGACATCATGAGCGGCAAGGCGGGCGGTCCAATTCCGGTTACCCCAGACGCTATGACCATCCCATCTGATTTTGAAGCGGCTGCTTTCCTCGAGGGTGCCAAGTCAGCCTATCGCATGATGCAAAACGCCTGGGACAGCGGCGACCTGGCTGATTTGCGCGGGCTGACCACCGACAAAGTATTTGCCGAGTTGCAGGATCAGCTAAGGTCCAGAGGCGATGCCCATAACCAGACCGATCTGCTCAAAGTCGATGCTGAAGTACTCGAAGTGCGCGATGTCGGACAGAACCGCGAAGTGGCGGTTTTGTTTGACGTGCTGATGAGGGAAACACCTGACGCGCGTCCCGGACAGGTGCGCGAAGTGTGGCATTTCACCCGCAGCAGGAACAGCCGTCAGCCTACCTGGTTCCTCGACGGCATTCAGCAAATGGAGGAATAACCCCCATCTGACGCGGCATTACCGGGCCGGTCGACGCACTGTTGACCGGTCTTTTCACGTCTGAACTAACGGATTCTGGACATGTGGTTGAAAGCTCTGCATCTGATTTTCATGGTGACCTGGTTCGCTGGACTGTTCTATCTGCCCAGACTCTTTGTTTACCATGCCATGGCCAATGATCGCATTAGCCTCGACCGCTTCAAAGTTATGGAACGCAAGCTGTACTGGGGCATCATGACGCCGGGGATGTTATTCACGCTCGGTTTTGGGATATGGATGCTGGTTGACTACGCTTGGGCTGCTTATGGTCAGAGCGGCTGGTTACATGCCAAGCTCGGTTTGCTACTTGTGTTGGTGCTCTACCATATTCAGTGTGGCCGCTGGTTGGTGGCGTTCAAACATGACCGAAATCGGCATGGTCATGTCTACTTCCGTTGGATGAATGAAATACCCGTGCTATTTTTGATCGCTATTGTTCTGCTGGCCAGTGTCAAACCGTTCTGAGCGGGGTTGGCTGTCATGAAATCCCGTTAAACTAGATCCCAAGACTGTTAAGGAAACGCCCATGCCTACCTATGATTACCAGTGCACCGCCTGTTCGCACACCTATAGCGCCCTTCATAAAATGAGTGACCCCGCACCGGCCTGCCCTGCCTGTAGTGCTACCGAGGTAAAGAAGCTGTTATCGGCGCCTGCCATACACGGCCGAGGTGTGGCCGCTGCTGCGCCGATGCCTGCAGTAGGGGGCGGCTGTGGTTCCGGCATGTGTGGCCACAAACACTGAACGACTTATTAAGAAGTGGTCCTCTTCGTATTGCTCCCACTCACTGACCGGGCTCTAGGCTTGGTCAGTCATCCCGGCATTATCAGGCATTGATAAAACAGCCCATGTCGTGGGCTTCCAGACTTAACAACTGTCAGTACCTCCCTAGCCCGGCTATAATGGCGGGCTTTTCCATTTACCTTACCCGGCTTCCCCTCCCTCATGATTGAACAGTTAAGAAATATCGCCATTATCGCGCACGTTGATCACGGCAAGACCACGCTTGTAGACAAGTTACTTCAACAATCCGGAACGTTTGCGGCTCACGAGAAAGTGGAAGAGCGGGTCATGGACTCGAATGCGCTGGAAAAGGAGAGGGGGATCACCATCCTTGCCAAGAACACGGCGATTGACTGGAACGGCTATCACATCAACATCGTCGATACACCGGGCCACGCCGATTTTGGTGGCGAGGTTGAGCGAGTGCTGTCCATGGTTGACTCCGTATTGTTGCTGGTCGATGCGGTCGATGGACCGATGCCGCAGACCCGTTTCGTCACCCAGAAGGCTTTTGCCCTGGGTCTGAAGCCTATCGTTGTCATCAACAAGATTGATCGCCCCGGCGCTCGCGCCCATTGGGTACTGGATCAGACCTTCGATCTGTTCGACCGGCTTGGCGCCACGGAAGAACAACTTGATTTTCCGGTCGTTTATGCCTCGGCCCTCAATGGCTACGCCGGAGACAATCCCGATATCCGGGAAGGGAACATGGATCACCTGTTCCAAACAGTGATTGACAAGGTGCACCCGCCGGAGGTGGACGAGGAGGGTGGTTTTCAGATGCAGATTAGCCAGCTCGACTACAACTCCTATGTTGGCGTCATTGGCATTGGCCGGATCCAGCGTGGCAGCATCAAGACCAATTCTCCCGTGGTAGTGGTGAACCGTGACGGCTCCCAGCGCAATGCGCGGATGCTGCAGGTTTTCGGCTTCAAGGGGCTGGAGCGGGTAGAGGTTCCCACCGCAAATGCCGGCGACATTATTGCCTTTACCGGTATCGACAGTCTGGAGATCTCCGACACTATCTGTTCGCCTGATGCGGTTGAGGCCCTTCCACCGCTGACAGTCGATGAACCGACGGTCAGCATGACCTTCCAGGTTAATAATTCAACCTTCGCTGGGAAAGAGGGCAAATACGTCACGTCTCGACAGATTCGTGAACGCTTGCAGCGCGAACTGCTTCACAACGTGGCTCTGCGGGTCGAGGATACTGTCGATCCTGACAAATTCCGGGTTTCAGGCCGCGGCGAACTCCATCTGTCGATCCTGATCGAAAATATGCGTCGCGAAGGCTACGAATTGGGCGTTTCGCGTCCTGAGGTGATCATCAAGGAGATGGATGGCGAACCTTGTGAGCCGTATGAGTTCGTCACTATTGAGGTTGAGGAAGCCAACCAGGGTGCGGTCATGGAGAAACTCGGCGAACGCAAGGGCGATCTGCTCAATATGGTGCCAGATGGCCAAGGTCGGGTGCGACTTGAGTACATGATGCCCTCGCGCGGATTGATCGGATTTCAGACCGAATTCATGACCGCCACCTCAGGCACCGGCTTGCTCTATCATGTATTTGACCACTACGGTCCGATGAAAAAGGGCGATATCGGCCAGCGGGTCAATGGTGTGATGATTTCAATGGTCACCGGCAAAGCATTGGGCTATGCCTTGTTTAACCTGCAGGAACGGGGACGCCTGTTCATAGATCATGGCACCGAAGTTTACGAAGGCATGGTGATTGGCATCCACTCCCGGGACAATGATTTGGTCGTCAATCCGACCAAAGCTAAACAGTTAACCAATATCCGTGCCGCTGGTACCGATGAGAATATTCTGTTGACCCCCCCCATTAGAATGAGTCTTGAGCAGGCGCTGGAGTTTATTGACGATGATGAGT
>JBILXN010000053.1:0-12900 GCA_044378425.1 Methylococcaceae bacterium | reverse complement strand
CGTTTTTTGCGTTTCCTGATTGTCGGCCTGCCAAACAGTCAGGCTTTTCTCTCTTACCACCCGGGAGAGCATTGGCAAAAATCGAGTATCACCCCGCCGTGCGAGCCGGTTAGACTAGCGTTACCACCCTACCCCAGTGACAGCCATGGCCCACACGCTGACCAACGCCCCCCTATTTACCATTTTCATCCCGACTTATAACCGCGCTGACCTCTTGCCGCGAACCCTCACCAGCATCGAGACGCAGAGTTTTCGCGACTTTGAAGTGGTCATCATCGATGACGGCTCAACTGACGGCACGGCCGATTTAGTGGCGCAATGGCGTTCGCGGGCCGACTTTGCCATCACCTATGAGCAGCAATCCAATCAAGGCAAATATGTCGCCTGTAACCGTGGAGTCCAGCTGGCCCGGGGCCAGTTTTTTGTCCTGCTCGACTCCGACGACCGTCTGCTACCGCGCTGTCTCGAGCGTCTACTCTACCATTGGGAAACCATCCCGAAATCCGACCGTCATCGTTTTGCCGGAATTGAAGGCTTGGTCGAAGCTATGGATGGCCAACCGCTGGCGACCACACACTACCCCGAAAGTCCCCTGGATGCCGACTATCTTGACCTCTGGTACCGCCGCCACATCGGTGGTGAAAAACGCGGAGCGATGCTGACCCGCGTCCTGCGGGAGCATCCGTACCCGATCTTTCCGGGTGAACGCCACATCCGCGACTCCATCACCTGGAAGCGCATTGCCCTGCGCTACGTCGTGCGCTGCGTCAACGAAGTGTTCCAACAAATGGAGCAACAAGCCGACGGACTCACCTCCAACCGCTTTGCTGCCCGCATGAACAGCCCCCGTGGCTTCCAGTTATTCTATCTGGAAGACGTGACCCTCTATCGGTCATGGCTGAGTCTGCGACAGTTTCGCCGAAGCATGATCGACTTCATCCGTTTTTCCCTGCACTGCAAGGATGGCTTTCTAGCCCAGGCCAGACTGGTAGAATGGACGCCGGCTTGGCTACTGCTGTTGCCTGCGGGCGTAGCGCGCTGGCTGGTTGACCTTTACCGACTCCGCTTCAAGGGCGGACACCACCCCAACAAAGTGAAGCTTCTTAAGTAAATGGCTACCGATCTGGCGATATTTCTGGCGACGTCCGGCCATAGCGGCGTCGACCGACTGGCGCGTAACCTCGTGCCTGCTCTGGCCCAACGCGGCTACAGCATAGACGTGCTCAAGGTGCGCAACCATGGCCCCCATCTAGATACGATCCCCGACGGCGTACGCGTGATAGAGCTGGGTACCCGCCACGTCTATCCCAGCCTGTTCAAGGTGGCCCATTATCTGCGCCGGGAAAAACCGGCCACCCTGTTCTGCGACAAGGACAGAGTCAACCATACGGCACTGTTGGCGCGGGCCATGGCCGGCGTCTCCACCTACCTTACGCTGAGCATGGGGACTACTGTTTCGATTGATCTGGCCCATCGCGGCATTTTGCACCGCATCAAGACCAGACTATCCATGGGGCTGCTTTATTCGCTGGCTGATAACGTGGTCGTCACCTCGGAAGGCGTGGCCGAAGATATGGCCCGCTATACGGGTCTCAGGCGCAACCTGATCAACGTCGTACCCTGCCCCATTGTGCCGGCATGGGTGTTCGACGCCGACTTTGAGACGCCTGATCACCCCTGGTTCTCCGATGGGGGTCCGCCCATCATCATGGGGCTGGGTGAACTGGGTAGTCGCAAGGATTTCGCCACCCTCATCCGCGCGTTTGCCCGTATCCGTCCCGAATATCCCTGCCGACTCATGATTCTTGGCCGAGGCCGCGACCGTGAACGACTGGTCGCTATCGCCCATGAACTCGGCGTTGCTGATGCACTGGCCTTACCGGGCTTTGTCGATGCCCCCTATGCCTACCTGGCCCAGGCCAGCCTATTCGCCTTTACCTCGCTCTGGGAGGGACTGGGATTCGCGCTTATCGAAGCGTTGGCTGTCGGCGTGCCATCAGTCTCTACCGATTGCCCAAGCGGACCGCGCGAAATTCTGGCTGATGGCCAATACGGCCCACTGGTCCCGGTAGGCGACCATGAAGCCCTGGCCGCTGCGATGCTCGCCACTCTGCGTAACCCCCTGCCCAAATCGACCCTGCAGACCGCCGCCCGACCCTATGAAATTGAAAATGCGACTTCGGCTTATGTCGCCGCGCTGAATCTGCCGCCACAGGGTTCAAGGCGGTGAGTCAGGTGACCCCCACGGCAACGCCGTCGCGGCGGCGCATGGCCTTACTGGTCTCCTTTTCCGGCACGGGAGGGGTCGAGGGCAACATCTTCAAACTGCTGCCAGAACTGCTGGCTGCAGGGGTCGAAGTCGATCTGCTGGGTATTTTCAAGATGGCGGTGCCGCAGGCTCTGCAACTGCAGCACCCGCACTACCGACTCATTGATCTGGGCGTCAGCCACACCAGTCTGATTGTGCCCGCACTGATTCGCTACCTCCGCAACAACCCGGCAACAGTGCTGCTGGCCGCCAAGGATCGCGCCATTCGCATGGCCATACTGGCGCGAGCACTCAGCGGCACCCAAATCAGGCTGGTGGGCCAGCTCAACACCCATCTATCCGCAGCACTGGCCGAAAAACCGGCCCTGCAGCGCTGGTGGCGCACACTGCCGATGCGTGGGTTCTATCGCCATGTGGATGAGGTCATTGCGGTATCGCAGGGCGTGGCTGACGATACCCACGCGCTCACCGGCCTGCCACTCAGTCGGATACCTGTCATCCGCAACCCCGTCATCAACGCCGAACTCACCGAAAAAAGCCGATTGCCGGTCAACCACCCCTGGTTAGCCGCAACGGATACGCCACTGATCCTCGGCGCGGGCCGACTGACGCGGCAGAAAGACTTCGACACGCTGATTCGGGCTTTCGCCCTAGTCAGGGCACAGCGGCCGTGCCGTCTGGCCATCCTGGGTGAAGGCCCTGATCGGGCAGCACTCGAAGCATTGATTGCGGCACATCACCTTAGCGCCGATATCCTGCTGACCGGCCATGTCACCAATCCCTATGGCTGGATGGCACGGTCCCGCCTGTTTGTCCTGTCCTCACGCTGGGAGGGCTCCGGCAATGTACTCACTGAGGCGATGGCCCTTGGCATCCCTGTGGTCGCCACCGATTGCCCCAGCGGCCCAGCCGAAATGCTTGACCATGGACGCTTTGGCCCGCTGGTGGCGGTCGGCGACAGCGTTGCCCTGGCCGCCGCCATGCAGCATGCACTGGACCATCCCCTGTCGCCGGATGTTCTCAAGGCGGCAGTCTCTGAATACAGTGTCGCGCGCAGCGCCCAGCGCTATATCGACGTGCTGGGCCTTAATCCACCGGCCTGAGCGTCAAGCGCCATGACCCAGAGATGAATAGTCCCTCCGGGCGACGGCTTAGCATCATTGGCGGTGGGCCGGCCGGATTGATGGCAGCCGAGGCGGCGGCACAGACCGGTGTGGCCGTCGATCTCTACGATGCCATGCCATCGCTGGGCAGAAAATTGCTGTTGGCGGGCAAAAGCGGCCTCAACCTCACCCATAGCGAAGCCTACCCCGCTCTGGTCAACCGCTACGGTAACCGTGCCGCTCTGCTTGAACCCTATCTGAATGACTTTGCTGGCGAGGCCGTCCGCGCCTGGGCGGCAAGCCTTGGGATCGACACCTTCGTCGGCAGTTCGGGGCGGGTTTTCCCGATCGAAATGAAGGCAGCGCCGCTACTGCGCGCCTGGTTGAGACGGCTAAGAGCCCTGGGTGTGTGCATTCATGTGCGCCACCGCTGGCAGGGATGGGGAGAAGATGGCGTGCTACTGTTCGACACCCCGACAGGCCGCCATCACATCCGGGTGGATGCCCTGGTACTGGCCCTGGGCGGCGGCAGTTGGGCGCGACTCGGCTCGGATGGGGCCTGGCTACCGTGGTTAAGCGCACGACAGATACCGGTAGAGCCGTTACGGCCAGCCAATTGTGGCTTTGATACCGAATGGACGCCCTACTTTGCCGAACGTCACGCGGGCCGGCCGGTCAAGCCGGTGATCGCCAGCGTCCGTGATATCCAGGGCAAACTGCACAGCCGGCAGGGGGAATTCGTCGTGACGGCACGCGGTGTGGAAGGCAGCCTGATCTACAGCCTGTCTAGCGCCCTGCGCGAGCAGCTGGACAGCGGCAAGCAGGCCACACTAATGCTGGATCTCGCGCCTGGCCGGACACTCGAACACATCACGTCAGCTCTGCAACAACCTCGGGGCTCGCGCTCGCTGGCCTATCAACTCAAACGAGCAGCCGCTATCGAGGGCGTCAAGGCTGGCCTGCTGCGCGAAATTCTGACGGCCAGTGAGATGGCGCAACCGGATCGCCTTGCCCATGCCATCAAGGCCCTGCCACTCCGACTGACCGCAACCCGACCACTGGATGAAGCCATCAGCAGCGCTGGCGGTGTGGCCTTTACCGGCATGGATGCGAGGCTGATGCTGCGACCGATGCCAGGCGTATTCTGCTGCGGCGAAATGCTGGATTGGGAGGCTCCCACCGGCGGCTACCTGCTAACCGCTTGCCTCGCCACCGGTCGGGCAGCCGGTCTGGCCGCTGCCGCCTGGCTGACCCGGGCACCGACCACGGTTTGTGATACGAAACCAACCGAGCCTGGCCAGGACTGCCTCGCCGCCTGTTCTGAACCGCCCGCAAGCCCGAGATGAAACGCTGCATTCCAGCTACCCTTGCCATCGTCCTGAGCTGCCTCGGTGTCATGCGGGCGGCATACGCCGATGATGATGACGATGCGCCCGTCAGCGGCACAGCTCCGACTGCCAGCACGCCCTACTCCGCAGGCCCGCCATCACCGGCGGCCCTAGCAGGCATCGTCCGACTCAGTGCTGCACAAACTCGGGCGGCCGGACTTGAACTGACCACGCTGGACGCCGTCAGCCTGCAATCTGAAACCCCTGCCTTTGGCAAAGTGCTGGATATTCAGCCGTTGCTGGATCTTCGTGCCCGCGAGCGTGACGCCGGTTCGGAAGTGGAAATGGCTGCCGCAGCCCTCACATTGGCGGAAAAGAACCGGAAACGGGTCGCCGCGCTGCATGCTGCCGATATTCTTGCGGGACGCGAGCTGGCCCATAGCGAAGCGCAATGGCTGAGTGACCGCGCCCGCGAAGCGGCCGCCCGCCGCAGGGTTGAGGACGTTCACCGCGAAGCCCGGCATCTTTGGGGCAGCGAACTGGCCCGTCTGGCGCTGGCGGCACAGTCACCCTTGCTGGAGGCACTCGCCAGTCACCGCCGGTACCTGCTGCAGATCACTCTGCCGCCCGGCAGTCCATGGCCTATGCCCGCCATGAGTCTGCCGGTAGCGCGGGAATTCGACCGGCAGCGTGCCTGCCAGGCTGACTTTATCGCTGCTGCGCCCCGTACCGATGATTTCACCCAGGGCGAAACCTGGTTTTACCATGCGCCTGCCGATCACCTGCGGGCCGGCATGCGCGTCACCGCGTGGGTGCCGGATGGCCGGAAACGGCCCGGCATCATGCTGCCCGCCAGCGCAGTGGTCTGGTATGCCGGACAGCCCTGGGCCTACCGCAAAGACGCTGACGGCAGCTTCATCCGCACCCCGGTCATGACCCAAAACCCATCCGGGCCCCTCTGGTTTGTGGAAAGCGGCTTCGCAGCGGGTCATCAAGTCGTGACCGCTGGTGCCCAGACCTTGTTGTCGGAGGAATTTCGGGGCCATATCCCCAGCGAGGACGATGACTGATGCTGGCAAGCGTCATCCGTTTCTCCGTGCGCCACGCTGGGGTCGTCCTGATCCTGTCCCTGTTGCTGATGGTTCAGGGCAGTTATCAACTGGGCCACGCTGGCCTCGATATCTTCCCTGAATTTTCGGCACCCCGCGTCATCGTCCAGACCGAGGCGCCGGGTCTGACAGCCGAACAGACCGAAACGCTGGTCACCCAGCGCATCGAGAAACATCTGGCCGGCCTGATAGGCCTGGACACCCTTCGATCGGAATCCATTCAGGGGCTATCGGTCGTCACCGCCATTTTCAAGGACGGAACCGATGTCTACCGCAACCGCCAACTGGCAGGGGAACGGCTGAGCGCGCTAGCCAGCGAACTGCCGGAGGGCAGCGGCCCACCGGTCATCGTGCCCCTGTCCTCAGCCTCCGCCACGGTGCTGACACTGGGGCTGCGCTCTGACACGCTGGATCTTATGGCCCTGCGTGATGTGGTGGACTGGACTCTGGTGCCCCGTCTGCTGGCGGTACCGGGTGTAGCGGATGTCAACGTGTTTGGTGGCGAAATCCGGCAGTTGCAAATTCAGCCCGACCTGGACCGGCTCCGCCGCCATGGGCTGGCCATGGACGATCTGCTCAACGCCGCCCGTCTGGCCACAGGTATGCCAGGCGCAGGCTTCATCGAGAACCGCAACCAACGCCTTGCGATCAATCTCGCCGGTTTACCCACCACCCAGGAGGCCCTGCGCCAGGTGGTTCTGCAGCGACGCGATGGCGCCAATATCACGCTGGGTGATGTCGCCACCGTGACCACCGGCGCCCGCCCGCCGATAGGGGCTGCGGCCATCGGCGGCAAGCCCGGCGTGGTCTTGATGATCATCGGCCAATACGGCGCCAATACCCTCAGCGTGTCGCGGGCCGCGGAACAGGTGCTGGCGGAATTCGGCACGCTGTTCAGCCGCCAGCACATAGATTTCCACCCACGGCTGTTTCGCCCGGCGGACTACATTGAGCAGTCACTCAACAATCTCTCCGGCCATCTGCTGATCGGTGGCGCGCTGGTGGTGCTGGTGCTTTACGCTTTCCTGTTCAATCTCCGCACCGCATTCATCTCCGCCGTGGCGATCCCGCTGTCGCTGCTGGCAGCCGTGGTAACGCTGCTGGCAACGGGGCTGCACCTCAACATCATGGTGCTGGGTGGACTGGCCATTGCCTTGGGCGAGGTCGTCGATGATGCCATCATCGATACGGAGAACATCTACCGGCGACTGCGCGAAAATCGTCAGCACGGTAGTCCGCTGACGCCCTTCCGGGTGGTATACGAGGCTTCGATGGAGGTGCGTGGGTCAGTGGTCTATGCCAGTTTCATCGTGGCCCTGGTATTCCTGCCGCTGCTGACACTGGGTGGGGTAGCGGGCCGGCTGTTCGCCCCTTTGGGCTATGCCTACATCATGGCGATTCTGATGTCGCTGATGATAGCGCTTACCGTGACGCCGGCGCTGTGCTACCTGCTGCTGAGCCGTGACCGCCCAGGCACCGGCAACACCGCGACTGCCAGCGACACCCCGCCGCTCATTCGCTTCCTGCAACCCCGCTATCGTGCCCTGCTCAGGCGTCTGGCAGTGCGTCCGACCAGAACCCTGCTGGCGAGCCTGGGCCTGTGCGCTGCAGGATTGGCGCTGACACCGTGGCTGGGTGGCGAATTTCTGCCGGAATTGCGCGAAGGCCATTACATCGTCCATACCTCAAGCCTGCCGGGAACAGCCCTGCCGGAATCGCTCCGCATTGGTGGCCAGCTGGTGCGACAGTTCAGTGGCATCGCGGGGGTGGTCTCGGCCTCGCAATGGGCGGGGCGGGCAGAACGGGGTGCGGACACTTATGGCAGCCATTACAGCGAGTACGAGATCCGGCTCAAACCCCTCTCCGGCGCCGAGCAGGGAACGGTGCTCTCGCAACTGCGGCACATACTGTCAGCTTTTCCAGGCTTGCTGTTCGAGGCCAATACCTTCCTGACCGAACGGGTGGACGAGACCATTTCCGGTTATACCTCACCCGTCGTGGTCAATTTGTATGGTCAGAATCTGGCACAACTGGATGCGAGTGCCAACGAAGTCGCGGGGCTGATCCGCAGTATTCCCGGCGCGACCGACGTGCAACTGCGCTCACCGCCAGGTACGCCACTGCTGCAGGTTCGACTGAAAGCGGATGCGCTGGCCCGTTATGGGTTACGGCCGATGGACGCTGCCGCCATGCTGCAAACCGCGCTACAAGGCCGGGTAGTGGGCCACTACTATCTGGAAAACCGGGCCTATGATGTCGCCGTGATACTCCCCCTATCGGCGCGGCAGGAAGTGGGAACCCTGGCACAATTGCCGCTGAAGACGCCTGATGGCCTGATGGTATCGCTGGGGCAACTCGCAGAAATCGAGCAAATCGGCGGACGCTACAATATTCTGCATCGGGGCGGTCAGCGGGTACAGCCCATCACGGCGAACGTGGTCGGGCGTGACCTGCAGTCCTTCATGGACGAATTGAAGCGCCGCATACTGACGGAGGTCGTGCTGCCACCGGAGCTCTTTCCCGAGTTCACCGGCGCTGCCGTTGAGCAAACTGCCGCTCGCAACGATCTGCTGATGCACGCGCTGCTGGCTGGGGTAGGCGTTATGCTACTGATTTATATCGCCCTTGGCAGTCTGCGGCTTCTCGGACTGACGCTGTTGAATTTACCCTTCGCCTTACTGGGCGGCGTCGTCGCCGCACTGCTGAGTGGGGCCACCCTGTCGGTAGGATCAATGGTGGGGTTTGTCACCCTGTTCGGCATCACGGTTCGCAATGCCATCATGCTGATATCCCATTACCGTCACCTGGTGGAGCAGGAACACCGCCCATGGCATCTCGATACAGCCATCCTCGGCGCCGAACAGCGGCTTCCCTCCATCCTGATGACGGCTCTGGTTACGGCGTTGGCCCTGCTGCCGATTGCCGTCAATAGCGACAATCCAGGCCGCGAAATCATGGGTCCGATGGCGACCGTCATCATCGGCGGACTCGTATCATCGACCCTGTTGACGCTGCTGGTGTTGCCTACGGTATTGGCGCGCTTTGGCAGATTCACCCCCAATAAAGCCGGGTTAGCGGCGGCGGATACGGTTTGAATCAGCCGTCAACGGCTATCTGGAACGAGTTCCGCCTCACTGGCAGACTACTCTGACAGCACCCAGTAAGGCTAAACTAGCTGCAACCGACGCACGTGCGCTCATCACATCCTCAAAATTACCACTTATGATCATCAGCGTACTCAACCAGAAAGGCGGCGTGGGCAAAACTACGCTGTCGATCAATCTCGCTGCCGCCTTTGCGCTGAAAGGCGATCGCATCCTTCTGATTGATGCCGATCCTCAGGGAAGTGCGCTGGATTGGCAGGCCAGCCGTGAGGGTGACACGCTGTTTCCGGTTGTGGCGATGGCAAAACCAACGCTCCACAAGGACATTCCCAGCCTGTCGCAAAGCTATGATCATGTGGTCATCGACGGGCCACCCCGGGTCGGCGATGTGACCCGATCTGCCATGATGGCCAGTGACGTGGTGTTAATACCGATACAGCCTTCGCCCTACGATGTCTGGGCGGCGGATGAAATCGTGAAGTTGCTGCAGGAAGTGTCGATTTACAAGCCCGACCTCAAGCGGCTTTTTGTGGTCAATCGCAAGGTCGCAAAAACGGCGATAGGGAGGGATGTGGCCGATGCACTGAAAGACTATCCAATTGCTGTCGCCAGAACTGCGATCACCCAGCGCATCGTCTTTGCCGAGACCGCAGCATCGGGCCTGGCCGTCCTGGAGGCCTTCCCCAAACACCCCGCCGGACAGGAACTGAAAAGCCTTTTAACAGAACTACTGGAATACTAAACATGGCCATCAAAAAATCCGTCAGCCTTACCCGCAGACCGCAGCGCTCCGGCAGTCTCAGCCACTCGAGCACTGGAGCCGATATGAATGGCGGTATCGGTCAGGAAACGCCTTCGAGCAGCCTTGTAACGAGCTACGACAACACCTGCGCCAGCTCGCCAGCCATGAACCTCTGCGGGAGGGTGCTCTACAGTTCAACCTTTCTGCTCACCTATAGTGCTGTTTTTGGTGCACTTTTCATAAGCCGAATGCTGCCAGGCCGCGCTATTATCATCCGTGCCTTAGACGATGGCGCACAGGCGGCAAAAAAAGATTTTTCCCGAATAGAACACTCACAGGGAAATGCCAGTGGGCGATTGATGGCTTGAGAGAGGGGATACCGGAACGGCGGGGATTGAGGGGCGACCCCATCAACGGGCGATTAGAAAGCCACCACTACTTCCAGCAGGCCATAGTTACCTTGGGCATCCGAGAAATTGCGTGACATGATCCCCTGACCAAAGGCATGTCCATAAAACGTGTTAATGGTGACGTGATCGGAAGCTTTGTAACTGGCGCCAATCAGAGACACATAGGCTATTTCGCTTTGGCCATATGTGTTTAATCCCTGATAACCAAATTGAGTATTGCTGCTGGCGCCACTGCCTGAGTACATCAGATCATGACGCGCGTTTACACTCAGGGCATGAAAATCCATTCTCATCATCAGTTTGGGAATGGGCTTTACCACAACCTGCGCGAATACATCCCGGTTGTTCATCATATTGTAAAAAGGGAACCAGGCGTAAACCGGTACAGAAGGAATCATCTGAAAGAATGTGCTGTGCGTATTATCTCTCGGGTTATTGTCTCCTGAACCACTATTAATACCGGCTCTCAGCCAGGGTACGCCCCATACATCCGGCCACTGATACCCCATTTCTGCACCAAAGGCATAAGCACGATGCTGCTGCGACTGCCAATCGCCAAACTGGCCAAATCCAAATAATACGGTGTCCCACAACCCAGGCCCTACCGGATGAACATGCGCCAGATGGGTTGCAATGGTATTAATTGAGAGATGGGCCCCCTTGGAGGGCGTGGGGCTATTGTCAGCCACCACAACCTTGGGGCGATCATCGTTGTAGGTATACCAGGCCAGACGCCCTATGGTGTGACCCAGCAGAGGTGTTTCATTAAGATTCAACGCAATACCGGCCAGATTGAGATCATCGATACCGTTCATGCCATTGATATTAAGTCCACCGAAAGTCGGCGTCATCCCGAAGCCTGACAGTTCAAACGCGTCTGACTTATAGCCGATGACGCCACCATCGAAGCTTCTGCCTGCAGGCGCGTAGTCCAGAGACCCGATCAAACGTTGGGCCAGGCGATTATCCATCAACCAGCGGAGATTATTGTGCCTGACACCGCTTTGGGTACCATCATAAAACAGCATTCGACCGCCCGAAATATAGGCACCCGCTTTATTCAGTTTCAGCCAGCCCTGCCGAACAAATGCGCTGTTCTGATCCGTATGGGGTGAGTTTCTGTAATATGAGGCGCCCACCCCTATGCCATCCGCCTGTGCGTTGATCAAGGTGGCATTCTGAAACTGAAATACGCTTTCCAGCCAATCGTCGTGATTCAGGACCAGGCCCAATTGAAATCGGTTGGACATAATCCCGTAGTTGTAGTCTTTAGGAAGCACCCGACCGTTCAGCAGGGGCTCACCAAACCAATCGATTCCCTCACCCCGCAAGCGATTGACGATATCAACTTTCAATAGGGTATTCTCTCCTATACTGAAGGGCTTAAGCTCTAAGTCTGCCCTGATCGCTGAACAAAAAAACAGCAGATAATAAATAGAAAAAATCAGTATAGAGCGCTTAATAAACATTACAGAAACCCCACTACAACCCCTACGATAAATAACCTATCCCCTTAATATCAGCAAAGATAAGACCTCAGAAAAAGGCATCAAATTAACCTTAAGAGGCTTCTAATAATGTTATGCCGAAGGGGGTTGCAGACTATTTCAGATCGCGGGGAGAGGCAAGGGAATGAAATCAAATGAAAACAGCTAACAGGGGTTCCTGACGATAACAACCGCGCCTTATAGGTCGCTCTCATATCAACTAATATGCTGATACTCATAGGATTATTTAAAAACCAAAACAAGGGTGACACTCACTGCCAGTGAGTGAACCACTGATATCTACCCACAAGCAAATACATAAAACATATCATTACTTTTCATAAAGGGCTTTATTATAAGGATTCACTTATTCATTGAACGCCATGTTGAGCCGGCGCCATCAGCCCCTAACCTGACAGTGCCAACGAATACGCAGGGCGGCGGACGCTATCTTTTTTACACACCATCATCAACGCCCCAGAACGAACCGTGGCGGTGAAGTCAAAAGCGTGAGGCCATGAACATGGCGATTGCCATCAAGACTGGCCATCACCCTCTGCAAAAGATATGTCTTGCAAGAACTCATGCTTGCGCGTAGCTTTAACCCGTAATTAGTAAACCCATAATTCAACCTTCTTACGCCTGTAATCGGCTTTGCCTATGGTTAGTAACGCTAGCGAACAACAATTGCGTGTCGTGGTGGTCGAGGATGACCCCGATCTGTCTGAAGAGATTGCCTGGCGCTTAAATGAAACGGGTATGCAGGTGACGGCTTGCCCCGACGCAAAAAGCTTCCACGCTCACATCGCTGAGCATCATGCCGACGTTGTTGTGCTGGATTTAGGTCTCCCGGACGAGGATGGCTTGTCGATTGCCAAGAAGTTATCTCAGCACGAAGATATGCGGATCGTCATTCTGACGGCCCGCGCCATGGTTGAAGACCGCATTGCAGGGTTTGAAGCGGGTGGTGACGTTTACCTGACCAAGCCCGTCGATCTGGCTGAATTAAGCAGCGTGGTCCAGCGGTTGGGCGTCCGCCTTCCCGGCCATATAAAGACGACATGGCGGCTTGATACTACCCGTGCGATTCTGACCATCCCTGAAATCGGCAAGGTTGAACTGACGACCAAGGAAAACATCATTCTGCAGAAATTTGCGGAAGCCCCAAAGCAAACCGTTACCCGTTCTGTACTGGTAAAGGCCCTTTGGGGACGAGAAGACCCCTCCACCGATCAGAGACTCATGGTTAACATGAGTCGGTTACGTGCGAAATTGAACGAACGCAATGACGATCGGGAAGTGATTCGTACTTGCTGGCAGGTGGGATATCAGTTCATCTACCCGCTAA
>JBILXN010000061.1:0-12080 GCA_044378425.1 Methylococcaceae bacterium | reverse complement strand
CGTTGTTGAGCCTGTTGATGAAGAAACTGGGCCGTCTCAGCGATGTCGGCCCCGCTTGATCCCGAGTGCAATGATGACCCTATTCTGCATGGCCACGATGTCAGCTGATGGCGGTCAGTTCGGAGATCGGGCGCGATGATGGATCGGATTTTCAGTTCCCGCGATGCGTTTCGGGAAAACAGCATATTCCTCAACCGGGTGGTCGCCAGCATTGCCTTTATGCTGTTCGCTACGCTGGCGCTGGTCGCACGGTTGGTCTATCTGCAGGTGTCCAGTCATGAACTGTATTCCAGCCTCGCTCGCGGCAATCAGGTCAGAATTTCTCCGATAACCCCACCACGGGGCATGATTTTCGATCGAAATGGTGAACCGCTGGCCGACAATGTGGCGACCTACAGCCTTGAGGTAACCCCAGAACAGGCCGGTGACCTGGCCCGAACACTGGAGGAGTTGAGCCAGTTGCTCGGACTCACTGATGAGGAGATCAGCCGATTCAAAACGCAGCAGGCGGTTCATAAAAGTTTTGAACCCCTCCCGCTCCGGCTGGGGCTTTCGGAGGAGGACATCGCCCGGGTTGCTTTGCGCCTGCCCTGGCTTTCGGGTGTCGAGATTCGTAAACGGCTGGTGCGGAGCTACCCCTATGGCTCATTGACGGCCCATGTGGTCGGTTACGTCGCGCGCATCAACGAGGCCGAACTCAAGACGCTGGATACCGCCGAGTATCAGGGCACCTTTTTCTCGGGAAAGAGCGGGCTTGAGAAAAGCTACGAAGCCGTTCTGCATGGTCGGGCCGGTTACGATGAATACGAAACCAACGTGAAGGGCCGCATTCTCAAACGATTGGGGACCAAAGATGCCCTGCCCGGTGCTGACCTGCATCTGTCGCTGGACATCGGGCTGCAGAAAATTGCCATTGATGCGCTGGGCGAATACAGCGGTGCCGTGGTGGCCATTGAGCCGGCCTCGGGCCGGGTGCTGGCTCTGGCCAGCACCCCCAGTTACGACCCCAACCCCTTTATTCAAGGCATCGACAAAACCCGCTATGCCGGTTTGCAGGCGGACTCGGAACGGCCCCTCTATGAGCGGGCCACCAAGGGTGCCTATCCGCCCGGATCGACGGTCAAACCCTTTGTCGCGCTGGCGGGGCTGGACCTGCTGAACCTCTCGCCCGCCCACAAGGTGGCCTGCCCCGGTTACTATCGCTTGCCTGATTCCAGCCATAAATACCGCGATTGGCGTCACTCCGGTCATGGTGCTACCGACATGCGGCTGGCCATCGCGCAGTCCTGCGATGTTTATTTCTATCAACTGGCACACCAGTTGGGCATCGAAAAGATGCATGACTTCATGCAGGAAGGCTTTGGTTTTGGTCAGCCTACCGGAATTGATTTGCCGGGTGAAAAAGCCGGACTCTTCCCCTCCGAAGACTGGAAAATGAGGCACAGGAAAGCGCCCTGGCAAGCGGGAGAAACAGTCATAGCCGGTATCGGTCAGGGCTATGTTCTGGCGACGCCTCTGCAAATGGCGCGCGCTACGGCTATCCTGGCCAACCATGGCATCAATGTTCAGCCGCGTCTGGTAGATAGTCTGAAGGCGCGTTATCCGGTCGAAAATCCCTATCCGCGCGACACTTCTGCCAACGGCAAGCCCATCAATCCGGAGCACTGGCAAACGGTAGTGGATGCCATGCAGGATGTCATTCATGGCCGGCGCGGCACCGCCAAGGGAATAGCCCGCGGTCTGAATTACCATATTGCCGGCAAGACCGGCACGGCACAGGTTTTTACCGTAGGGCAGGGGCAGAACTACAAAAGCATGAAAATTACCCGCAACATGCGTGACCACGCCTGGTTTATTGCCTTTGCTCCGGCAGAAATGCCCCGTATCGCCGTAGCAGTGATCGCCGAGCATGGCGGTCATGGTGGTTCGGTGGCGGCGCCGGTCGCCCGCGCTGTTATGGATCAATATTTGCGGAAACGCCCATGAAAGCTGACCCTTCGCTCTTGCTGTTGCGTCTGAAATCACCTCAGCGGGGCGCCTGGCGGGATCGACTGAATATCGACCTGCCGCTACTGGGTGGACTATTGATGCTGTCTACCATCGCGACGGTGGTGCTGTACTCGGCTTCGGGGCAGGATGGTGGCGTGTTGCTGCGCCAGTTCGTCCGTCTGCTGCTGGCGCTCATAATCATGCTGGGCATTGCCCGCATTCATCCGCGCCATCTGCAATTCCTCGGGCCGATACTGTACACGCTGGCGGCCGTCATGCTGGCCGGCGTGCTGCTGTTCGGCAAGATCAGCATGGGTGCCCAGCGGTGGCTTGATCTCGGCATCATTCGTTTCCAGCCATCCGAATTGACCAAACTGTCGACCCCGATGATGATCGCCTGGCTGCTGGCCCAGAGTCCGCCGCCGCCAGGGCTCAAACAGATTGCAACGGCCGGGGTTCTGATTCTGATCCCGACCCTGCTCATTGCCAAACAGCCTGATCTTGGGACCGCCATACTGGTGGCCACTTCAGGTGCATCGGTCGTGTTTCTGGCGGGTCTGCCCTGGGTCTATATTCTGGGCTTGGCCGTTATCGGCTGTAGTCTGCTGCCGGTGCTGTGGCATATGCTCCACGGCTATCAGCGCGACCGGGTGCTGACTTTCCTCAATCCCGAGGCCGACCCCATGGGGCGGGGTTACCACATCATTCAGTCCAAAATCGCGATCGGTTCCGGCGGACTGGACGGCAAAGGCTGGCTGCATGGAACCCAGGCACACCTGGAGTTTCTGCCGGAAAGCTCGACCGATTTCATTTTCGCGGTACTGGCCGAGGAATTTGGGTTGCTCGGCTGCATCGGCCTGCTGGCGGCCTATCTCATCATCCTGGCCCGCTGTCTCTTCATCGTGATGCAGGCGCAGGACCGCTTCAGTCGCTATCTCGCCGGAGCGCTGACCCTCACCTTTTTTGTCTATATTTTTGTCAACATCGGCATGGTCATCGGCATCCTGCCGGTGGTGGGTGTCCCGTTGCCGCTGGTCAGCTATGGCGGCACGTCGACAGTGACCCTACTGGCAGGTTTTGGCATCCTCATGTCGATACAAACCCACCAGAAACGCCGGTCCCGCCATCCATAATCCGCGTTGGCCTGATTTTCGCGCCGGCCCAATGCGGGTATTCTGTTACCCAACCAAAGCCGTATTACGGAACCCACGATGAAAATTCCACAGTTGAGTTGCCTGATCATTGCCGGTTTGTCGATGAACGCCTGCACCACCCAGACTCAGACCGGCACATCGATTCCACCGCAGCAAAGTGAGTCAGCGGTCAGTGCCGAAGTTAAGCCCGCCGCAGCGCAAGAGTCGGCGGTGATGTTGCCGCCAGCACCAGGGATTGCCCATCGGCCCGATGTGCGTGAGTTCATCAATGAGATGAGCCAGAAACACGGTTTCAGCGTGACCGAACTTACCCAGGCCTTCGATCAGGCTGGCTTTCAGCCCAGTATTCTGGAGGCTATGGCCAAGCCCTATGAAGCCAAACCCTGGTACGCCTATCGCAAGCTGTTCCTCACGGAAAAGCGCATCAAGGGCGGCAGAGACTTCATGGACAAAAACGCCGACGCGCTGGCGCAGGCCAAGGCCCGCTACGGCGTTGCTCCCGCCATGGTTACTGCAATTATCGGGGTCGAAAGTGCCTATGGCGTCAAGCCGGGCAAGTATCGGCTGATCGACTCACTGTCGACGCTCGCCTTTGATTATCCTCGCCGGGCCAGTTTCTTCCGGAGCGAGCTTGAGCAGTTCCTGCTGCTCTGCCGAGAGGAGGGCATGGACTACCTCACGCCGGTGGGCTCCTACGCGGGCGCCATGGGCATGCCGCAATTCATGCCCAGCAGCTACCGCAAGCTGGCCGCGGATGGTGATGGCGATGGCAAACGTGATATCTGGAACAATCCGGCCGACGCCATCGCCAGCGTAGCGCGCTATTTCAACAAGAATGGCTGGCACAGTGGCGAACCGATTGCCGTGCCTGCACGGGTCAACGGTGACGGCTACCGTGAGGTGGTCAGTAGCAAAAATCCGAAAGCAACCCACTCTCTGGCCCAACTCGAAAACCTGGGCATCCGGCCGGAACAGCGCATTGCCGGCGATTTCCGGGCGGGACTGGTGCAGTTGCCCGGTGAGAACGGCCCCGATTACTGGATAACCTTCCATAACTTCACCGTCATCATGCGCTACAACCACAGTCCGCTCTATGCGATGGCGGCTTACGAGTTGACCCGTGAATGGACAGGTGTCAACTCGGGCCGATAGCCTGGGTCTGAATCGGCGACGGAATGGGCTCGTGGTTCGCAGCCGCGTGATAGGCCCTCCGGGTTGCCCTGAAAGTTCCTGGTCAATCTGATGCCGAACCCCATGCCAGACAAGGTCGGGTGTAGCCTCGAAACCCCGGCCTTCATCTACGACGAGGCGCTGATACTGCAAAAACTCGCGCTTCTGGCGCAGGTGCGGGAAGACGCGGATGTGCGGGTGCTCTATTCGGTCAAGGCTTTGCCCTGTCTGCCGCTACTGGCCCGTATGAGTCCGCATGTCGATGGTTATTCCGTCAGTTCGCTGTTTGAGGCGCGGTTAGCCGCCGAGGCGCTGGCGGCCGCTGGCTTGCGCAAAACCCGGCGCCTTCATATCACAACCCCGGGTCTCAGGGCGGAAGAACTGCCTGAACTGGCCGATCTGTGCGATGCCATCAGCTTCAATAGCCTGGAACAATGTCAGCGGCTTGCGCCGCTGGCCGGCGCAGGGCCTTCCCTCGGCATTCGGGTTAATCCCGATCGCTCATTTCTGGCCGATGTGCGCTACGATCCCTGCCGGCCGCGTTCGAAACTGGGAGTGCCACTGCCTGATCTGCAGGCGGCTCTGGATCGGACGGGTCGCGTTCGGATCCCCCCGTTGGCGGGACTGCATTTTCATACCGTGTTCGAGTCACGCAGTTTGGATCCCCTGCGGGATACCCTTGCGATCATAGAGGCGGCACTGGGCCCCAGCCTGAGTCGGCTGGACTGGCTTAATCTTGGTGGCGGTTATCTGTTTGACGATACCGGACTCGCCGCTGAACTGGCCACCATCGTCGGGCGACTCAGGCAGCGCTATGGGCTGGAGGTGTATATCGAGCCCGGTAAGGCCATTGTCGGTGAGGCCGGCACGCTGCTGGCCCGAGTGATTGACTGTTTCGAGCGGGAGGGTATGGCTATCGCCGTGCTGGACAGTGGTGTCCATCATCTGCCGGAGGTATTCGAATACCAGAAGCCGCCCCAGGTCGCGGAGCATTGCCCTGAAGGCGATTTTCCCTGTCTGCTGGTGGGTAATAGTTGTCTGGCCGGTGATGTGTTCGGCGAATACCGGTTTGAAGCTCCGCTAAAGCTCGGCGACCCCATTCGATTCACCGGGGTCGGGGCTTACGCCATGGTTAAGGCCAGCCGCTTCAATGGCCATGATCTGCCCGCGCTATATCTGCAAGAACCGGGGGGCGCTGTCAGCCTGATGAAACGCTATGGTTATGAGGACTATCATGGATACTGGTCACCGTGATCCACTCGTCCCCATGCCAGCTGACTTCGATAGCGATTACACAATGATGCCTCGCTTAAGCTTTGGCACCGTCTCATGGCGCGGCCTCCTGGCCTTGTTTTTACTGACCGCCCTGACGGGCTGTACTACCCCGCCCAAACCCCGGCCGGTGCCGCGTACGCCGGTTAATCTGGCCGTGGTACGCGACGCCTTGAGTCTCAAAGGTATTCCCTACCACTGGGGCGAGGAAACGCCCGAAAACGGGTTTGATTGCAGCGGCTTCGTCCAGTATGTCTATGGCCGACACGGTGTCCCGCTGCCGCGTACGGCCTACGACATGGCCATGGCCTTGCCGGAGTTGCATGAGCGTTACCGGCAACCGGGCGACCTGGTGTTTTTCAATACCACCGGCAAACCCTACTCGCATGTCGGCATCCTGATCGGCGACGATCAGTTCGTGCATGCCAGCAGCGCCAAGGGCGGTGTCGTGGTGTCCAGTCTTGATACGCCCTACTGGACCGATCACTTCCTGGGGTTGCGGCGACCGGGGCGGCATCGTGCCCCCTCCAGTCCTATGGTCATTGGTCGCTGGTATCCATGATCTTCGGGAGCGGCAGTTGACCGCCGGCTATCACCGCAGGTGGCGTCCATGCTGGGCAGGGCAAACGGCTACGGTCAATGCCTCTTGAAAGCGGCTCATTTTTATCCATTTAACGCAGGAAACCCCTATGCAAGCATTGCTGATGACCCGAACGGGTGCCGCCGAAGGTCTGGAAGTGCGCGATGTCCCAGAACCCGCTCTGGTCAGCCCTACCGACATCAAAGTGCGGCTGCGGGCGGCAGCTGTCAATCCTGTCGATACCAAGATTCGCCGTAACGGGTTGCTGGGCTCGGGGGCGCTGCCCGCGATACTGGGTTGCGATGGTGCGGGCGAGGTGGTGACGGTCGGTAGCGACGTCAACCGATTCAAGCCCGGGGATAGGGTCTGGTTCTGCAATGGCGGGCTGGGCGATGAACCCGGTAACTACGCCGAATATACCGTGCTAGATCAGCGCTGGGCTGCGCCCATGCCAGCCTCGGTCGATTTCGTGACGGCGGCGGCCGGGCCACTCGTGCTGATTACCGCATGGGGCATGCTCTATGACCGGGGACGGCTGCAGCCCGGTCAGACGGTTCTGATTCATGCCGGCACCGGCGGTGTGGGGCATGTCGCCTTGCAACTGGCCAAACGGCGGGGGGCGAGGGTGATCACCACGGTGGGATCTGCCGAAAATGCAGCGCTGGCCCGCCAGTGGGGTGCCGATGAGGTGATCCATTACCGGGAGCAGGATTTCGTAGCTGAAGTGAACCGGCTGACGGATGGCAGGGGAGTGGATCTCTGTGCCGACACGATCAGCCCCGAGGTATTCGTGCGCAGTATTGAATGCACCGCGCATTTCGGTGACATCGTTACTCTGCTGGATCCCGGTCGGATTCCGCTGGCTGAAGCAAGGTTGCGCAATTTGCGCATAGGTTTCGAGTTGATGCTCACCCCGATGCTACGGGGTCTGAATGCGGCCCGCGATCATCAGATCGACATTCTCCGCCAATGCGGGGACTTGATCGATGCCGGTGAGCTGAGGCTGCATGTCAGCCAGACGCTACCCCTGGCAGAGGGCGCTGCGGCGCATCAGTTGATTGAGGCGGGTCATACGGTCGGCAAGCGGGTGCTCACGATGGGCTAGCACGAATCGTGCGGCCCGCAGACGCGGAACGGCTAGCGGTGGTCAGTCCAGTAGCCCTTTCAGCAGTTCGGCCTGGCGCGTCTGCTGTGCCACCTTGCGCAGACGGCTGGCGACGATGATGGCGTGAAGGTCGGCCCGTGCGGTTTCGAAGTCGTCATTGACCACGAGGTAATCATATTCGCCATAGTGCGACATTTCTGATATGGCATCCCGCATCCGTCGGCTAATGGTCTCCGCCCCGTCCTGGCCGCGGCTACTCAGCCGGTTCTCAAGGGTTTTGCGCGAAGGCGGCAGGATGAAAATTGACAGGGTATCGGGCATTTGCGCCCGTATCTGCCGGGCGCCCTGCCAGTCGATTTCGAGGATCACATCCTGTCCTTCGGCTAGCATCCTTTCGACGGTACTGCGTGCAGTGCCGTAGTGGTTGTCGAAGACCTTTGCATGTTCCAGAAACGCCCCCGCCGCCACACTGCGGGCAAAGTCTTCCTGACAGGTGAAAAAGTAATCGCGCCCATGCTCCTCTCCAGGCCGCTGGGCGCGGGTGGTATGGGAGATGGAGAGTGCGAGGCCGTCGAGTTGCGTCCGCAGGGCCTTGACCAGGCTGGTTTTGCCCGCGCCAGACGGCGCCGAAACAATAAACAGGGTTCCAATCGTCATGGGTGTCACTAATGTCATGGGGCATTCAGGCTGAGTAGACCCGCCGGCCGGCCGTCAGGGTGTGGGTTACCTGACCGGTGAGCGACTGTCCCCAGAACGGTGTGTTGCGGCCGTTGCTGAGCCAGTGCCCGGCGTCCACCTGCCATCGGGCCGTCGGGTCGAAAATGCAGATATCAGCCACAGCGCCGGGGGTCAGGCTGCCACGCCCGGTCCCCGCAAAGCCCAAGAGGGCGGCCGGGCCGCAGGTCAGGGCCGCGATGGCCTGGGAGAGGGTCAGGCAACCGTTATCGACCAGTTGCAGTGTCAGTGGCAGCAGGGTTTCCAGCCCGGCAATACCGGGTTCGGTGGCGGGGAAGGCGTCCAGTTTGGCATCAGGTTCATGGGGCTGATGATCGGAGCAGATGGCCGCGATCACGCCATCGCGCACAGCTTCCCGCAGGGCATCGCGGTCAGCACGACTTCGCAGCGGTGGCCTGACATGACAGTGGGCGTCAAATCCCTCGATGTCGGCCTCGGTCAGGTGGAGTTGATGGGCGGCAACATCGGCACTGACGGGCAAGCCTTTTTCCTGTGCCCTGGCGATGGCGCGCGCGGCGCGGGCACTGCTGATCTGTGCGAAATGGACGCGGGCGCCGGTATGTTCTATCAAGGCCAGCACCTGAGCTACGGCAACTGTTTCTGCCGCGTAGGGAATACCACGCAGGCCCATGCGAGTGCCGACAGGGCCTTCATGCACGCAGCCCTGATCCGCCAGTGCCGGGTCCTCCGGCCGCACGATCACCAGCAGGTCCAGACTGGCGGCGTACTCCAGTGCGCGGCGCAGGACCAGCGTGCTGGCTATCGCCGCTCCGGCATTACTGACCGCCACACAGCCCGCCTGCTGCAGGGCATTCATTTCGCTGAGATCCTGGCCCTTGAGGCCTTGGGTGAGGGCGCCGACCGGCAAAATACGGAGGCTACCGGCCCGTTGAGCCTGTTCCCGTATCAGCTTGGCGACTGCCGGTGTGTCGATTACCGGGTAGGTATCGGGTGGACAGCAGACGGTCGTGATTCCGCCCCTGACTGCGGCCCTGCTTTCGCTGGCGATAGTGGCTTTGTATTCGGCTCCGGGTTCGCGGAAGCGGGCGCTCAAGTCAATGAAGCCGGGGCAGACGATCTGGCCAGTGGCGTCAATCTCGTGATCGCTGGTCCAGCCCTCAGGCTGTCGCTCATCACGCATTGCCAGTACCTGCCCTTCGGCGACGTAGAGCGACTGAACGCCATCAATACCCTGCACTGGATCAATGACCCGACCGCCCGTAATCAGGATGCGTTCACTCATGCGCGTTGCTCTCCGCCAGCATGGCGCATGGCCATGGACATCACCGCCATGCGGATGGCGATACCGTGGGTGACCTGTTGCAAAATCACCGAGCGATGGCCGTCAGCGACCTTGGAATCGATTTCCACCCCCCGGTTGATGGGGCCCGGATGCATGACGATGGCATCGGGTCGGGCATGCGCCAGCCGCGCCTCGGTCAAGCCAAAGTTGGCATAGTACTCGTGAATGCTGGGTATGAAGCCGCCATTCATGCGCTCACGTTGCAGGCGCAGCATGATGATGACGTCGACATCCTTCAGCCCGCGCTCAAGGTCATGGAAGGTCTTGACTCCCATGCTTTCGATGTCGGCCGGTAGCAGCGTGCGCGGGCCCACTACCCGGACTTCCCTGGCGCCCAGCAGGTTAAGGGCATGGATTTCCGAGCGGGCGACCCGTGAGTGCAGGATGTCGCCGACAATCGCGATGCTCAAGTGCTTGAAATCCCCTTTGGCCTTACGGATGGTAAATACATCGAGCATGGCCTGAGTCGGGTGGGCGTGGCGGCCATCGCCGGCATTAATGACGCTAATGTGGGGGGCGACGTGACGGGCAATGAAGTGCGGTGCACCACTCTGGGCATGGCGTACCACGAACATATCAACGTGCATGGCTTCGATGTTGCGAATGGTGTCGAGCAAGCTCTCGCCCTTGGTGGTGGCCGAGGTCGAGATATTGACGTTCAGTACATCGGCCGATAACCGTTTGGCCGCCAGTTCAAAGGTGGTACGAGTGCGGGTGCTGTTTTCGAAGAACAGGTTGACGATGGTTTTTCCGCGTAGCAGCGGGACCTTTTTTACCGTCTGTTCGGTGACACAGGCGAAGGATTCCGCCGTATCCATGATCGATTCCAGTAATGGCCGCGAGAGGCCTTCGATCGTCAGGAAGTGACGCAACTGGCCTCGGGCATCAAGTTGCAGGTCGTTAGCGTGCATGCGGCGTTACCGAGTGCAGGGTAAGGGCCAGTGGCATAGGTCCCACAAGTTTGATGCGCTGGCCTGGCGGCAGGGTCAGGGTGCCGCCGATACAATCGGGACGCAGCGGGATTTCCCGACCATTACGCTCAAGCAAAACGCCAAGCATCACGGCGGCGGGCCTGCCGTAGTCGAAAATCTCGTTGAGTGCGGCCCGGATGGTGCGACCGGTGTAGAACACGTCATCAATCAGCAAAATCTGTCGACCTTCGACCCGAAACGGTAAATGGCTAGGCTGAACCTGGGGGTGTAGGCCGACTTCGGAGAAGTCATCCCGATAAAAGCTGATATCGAGCAGTCCCAGCGGTTCCTGTATGCCCAGGCGAGCGTGCAGGTGTCCGGCAATCCAGGCACCGCCGGAATGAATGCCGATCATGACGGGATTGACCCAGCCACGCTCAGCCATAGCGGCCCGCAAGGCGGCTTCCAGTGTGTCGAGCAACAGGCGGGTATCCGTCGCGTCAGTCATTCGGTTGCCCGTGGCTGGGTATGGCTTAACCAGGTTTGCAGGATGAGTTGGGCCGCCAGTTCGTCCTTGATGTCGGTAAACTGGACCGACTTGCGGACGCGTTGGCTATAGAACAACGTCTGCGACTCGCGGGTGGACAGGGTTTCGTCCATGGTATGAACGGGTCGCTGGTAGCGTTGTTCGAGTTCGCTGCAAAACGTCTTGATCAGTGGGACGATGGGGTTTTGGGGGTCTTTGTTCGGCTCGGATGGAATGGGGATACCCACCACGAAGGCGGAGGGTTGCCAGGTCTCGACCAGTTTTGAGACTGCACACCAGAATGCCTGCTGGCTGGTGTTGCGGATGGTGTCCAGTCCACGTGCGGTGCCGGTAATGCGCTGCCCCACGGCCACGCCGGTTTTCTTTTCACCGAAATCAAACCCCAGGTAGGTGGCGTTCGGTAAGTCCGGTTGCCGATCAGCCATGCCCGGCCTGCGTGGTCAGCAGGGAAATATCGACCCCCATCAGTTCGCCAGCGGCCTTCCAGCGGCTGGCGGCAGGCCGGTTAAATATGATCGAGTCCTCGGCTTCGGCATTGAGCCATGAGTTGTCGACGATTTCCTGTTCCAGTTGACCTCTGCCCCAGCCGGCGTAGCCCAGCGCCAGCAACACCTTGCGAGGACCCTCGCCATGGCTGATGGCTTCGAGGATGTCGCGCGAGGTGGTCAGCGAAATATGTTCGGATACCTGAAGCGTGGACTTCCATTCTCCCAGGGGTTCGTGCAGAACGAAGCCCCGCTCAGGCTGGACCGGACCGCCGTAGTACACCGGCATGCCGGCCAGATTTTCGTCATCCACGCTGATGTCCATCTGCGCCATGATGTCGCCGAAGGTCAGGTCTAGCGGACGATTAACGATGATACCCAGCGCGCCGTCATCACCATGCTGGCAGAGGTAGGTCACGGTCCTTGAAAACTGCGGGTCGGTGAGGCCCGGCATGGCAATCAGGAAGTGATTGGTAAGATTTTCTATGGCTGCAATCATGGTCATAGTATCGGCTGACCGGGTGTGGGCTGCAAGCAGCACGGGACAACTTCGCGGCGCCCGGACGGGTAGTTCTGGCCGAATCAAGGCGTTCGGGTTTCCAGGTGGTAGTCGCTATGAAAACGCCAGGTACGGGTGATGACAATGATCCTGGCGACTTTTGCTATGGCGGGGGGGAAGGGGGCGTAAGGTGCGGCGAGGGTCACGATGTTCCGCGCTGCGGCATCCAGTGTCGGGTGGCCGGAGGACTGCTGAATCTGGATCGGTAACCTCAATTATCCCGAGGAAGCCCGTCGCGAAAAACTCTCGGGAGCACGGGGTATGGCGGGT
>JBILXN010000123.1:0-7358 GCA_044378425.1 Methylococcaceae bacterium | reverse complement strand
GGATTTATAATGAATCGGTCTCACAGGTTTGAGGGGCTCACAATCAAGAGTAAGTTTTCGTTCCCAAGGGAACCGAACATCAATGCTGACAGAGGGGCCATGAGCACACTCGGACATCGTCAAGAGCGTGGTCGGGTTGTTGAATCTAGGCAAAAGCCGGTGGTTGTTCTCCCAAATGGAATAACCTCGCGAAACATCGGCGACGCCCCCGCCAGTAGCGTTATTATCGGTGCCAGCAAACCATAATGAACGGCCCGAACCCGCTTCATCCTGTCTCCTGCTCCAAATTGTAGTACGCCGGGGTCCAGCGACTGCTGGCAATGCGTTGCCGCAGTTCGTCTGCTGTCGCTTTTGGCGCGACACCCTCCCCGACCGCCTGCAATGCCACCGCCAGAGCAATTGTGGCCGCCACGTCGCGGACCTGTTTGAATTCGGGCAACAAGGGCGCAGCGGGATCATGTAACGCTGGAGAAGCCGCGCCCAGCGCTTCTGCGGCAGCAATCAGCATGGTATCGGTCACCCGGGTCGCCTGACTTGCCACCAGTGCCAGGCCGACGGCAGGAAAGATGTAGACATTGTTGCACTGGGTAATGGGGTAGCGACGGCCCATGTATTGGACCGGAGCAAAGGGCGAGCCGGTCGCGATCAGCGCCCTGCCCTGGGTCCAGCGAATGAGATGTTCGGCAGTGGCCTCTGAGCGGCTGGTGGGATTGGACAGAGGAAAAATGATGGGGCGCTCCACCTTGGCCGCCATCGTTTCGACAATACTCTGAGTAAAGGCGCCCGTAACCGTGGAGAGGCCGATCAGCACCGTCGCCTTTATCTGGCTGATCACATCGGCCAGCCCGATCCGGCCCGCCATGCTCTGCGGCCAGTTCGCAACGCTCGCCTGCGGACGGGCGTACATCGCCTGCTCCGGCAGCAAATCGGTCCGACCATCATGCAGCAACCCCTCTTTGTCGACCAGATAAAACCGGCGACAGGCCTCGGCTTCGCTGAGGCCCTGCTTGACCATGGCCGAGCGCAGATAATCCGCCACGCCAATACCCGCTGAACCGGCACCGAACATGACGACCTGCTGTTCGGCAAGGGTTTCGCCGGTGACATTGACGGCGCCCAGCACCGCGCCGAGCGCCACCGCGGCAGTGCCCTGGATATCATCGTTAAAGGTCAGCAACTGGTCGCGGTATTTTTCCAGCAGTGGCCGCGCATGAGGCGTCGCAAAATCCTCCCACTGCAGGCAGACCCGGGGTATTTCCGCTTTCACTGCATCGACAAATTCATCGACGAAGGCGTAATAGTCATCCCCGGTGATGCGGGCATGATGCCAGCCCAGATAAAGCGGATCGGCCAGCCGCTCGGGGTTATTGGTGCCGACATCAAGAATAATGGGCAGGGTGCGTTCGGGGTGGATACCACCAATCAGGGTATAGAGGGACAGCTTGCCGATCGGAATGCCCATACCGCCAGCCCCTTGATCACCAATGCCGAGAATGCGCTCACCGTCGGTGACGACGATGACATCAATATCCTTGAACGGCCGGTTGGCCAGAATTTTACGGATAGTGCCGCGGTTGGGATAAGAGATAAACAATCCGCGCGGGCGTCGATAAATCTGGCTGAACCGCTGGCAGGCCGTGCCTACCGTCGGGGTGTAGACAATCGGCAGCATCTCCTCGATATGCTCCGCCAGCAAGCGGTAGAACAGCACCTCATTGGTATCCTGCAACTGTCGGAGGTAAATATGTTTCTGCAGGTCCGTTGCGGCCTCGACAAAGGCATCGTAAGCGCGGGTCAGCTGCTCTTCCAGCGTGTCCACATGAGGCGGCAACAGCCCCCGGAGCCCGAGCGCGTCGCGCTCATCCTCGGTAAAGGCGCTACCTTTGTTATAGATCGGATTTTCCAGCACAGGTCTGCCTTGCAGACCTTTGGGAAATGGGCAGGCAGGCGGCCTGCAGGGAGTCATGGTCATGGTACTGTCCTGATAGCGGGGCTTTCGGGAGCCACAAGTGCCACCGCCAGCGCAGGCCATGGCAACGGCACCCTGATATCTCTGGCTGGCATTCTCTCGATCAGCCCAAAGTGACGTCAAGCATTGAGCCAAAGTAGTGCTACAGCTACCACCGGCTCCAAGCCCTCAGAGCCAGCAAAAGTGATGCCATTAGCTGCGGCACCCCCCACCCCGATGTCCCGCAGCGTTGCGCTCGCCTAGGTACAAACGCCGATTGTCGCACCCGGCTCATTTGCCGACACTGGCCGTCTCAAGGGATAGATACGCCCTGCCCCGCCATGAACCCGTCAGGAGAACGACAATGGAAAAGGATGAAACGCTGGTTTTACTGGATAGACTCAGTCACTTCGCCCCGCAGAATTACAGCGATGACAGCCTGAAATGGTCGCTGGTGGGGCTGACGCCAGCCCCTGAAGGAGGCCTGCAGGCCCATTTGCGGTGTGACTCGGGACAACTGGAATCGCTACTGGTGGTCGGCCACTCCGGTCGGGCCTGGTTGCAGGCGGTTGATCGTCTGGAAGGCGAATGCGGTGGCCTACTCGGCTAACCGGCCGGTCTCGCCCTGCGCGGGGTGTCGCCCTCCCGGTCATGCAGTGCTGGCAGGGCGCCTCTTGCTGGTGCAATGCGTCGCCCTGCCCCGAAACATTGACCGGCGGTGCTAGAATCGGTTGCTCTCCGATCAAGGCCCGGGAGTGTCTGCGGGCAGATCGTAGGGCCCCACCCGTGCACCAACCGGTATCGCCATGGCCATTCTCACGCTGTATCACGCCGCCTCATCCTATTATTCGATGATCGCCCGCTGGGCGCTGCTGGAAGCAGGCCTGTCATTCGACAGTCGCCAACTCGACATTCATCGCACCAAACAGCAGTTGTCGGACGCCTACCTTGCCATCAATCCGATGCTGACAGTTCCGGCCCTCAGTACGGGCACCACGGTCCTGACCGATAGCGCCGACATTCTGGCCTACGCCGCCCGACATGCAGGGCAACACTGGCAACCCAGCAGTCCGGAAAGTAGGCGTATCGTTGCCGCACATTATGCAATCCCGATCGAAAGGCTCACCTTCGGCAAGGCCATGAGCAGTCTGCCGCCGCTGCGCCTGCTATTTCCGCACCTGCTGCGAGGCATGTGCCGTGATCTCTCCCGCCGCATCGCGGCGGACCCGGCGCAGAGTTCGGCATTACAAGCCAAACTGCACCTGAATGAGAGCCGCATAGCCTATTTCAGGGACGGCAGCCTCAGCCTGAAGCTTGAGGCAGAGCGACAGCACGTTCGGGACTTTTTGGCACAGTTACCGGCACCGCTGGCAGATGGCTTTCTGCTGGGCGACCGCATAGGAGAGGCCGATATTGTCACGGCGGTACTGCTGGGGCGACTCCGCATGATCGGCGAATGGCCACTGGTTAAGAATCGGCCCGACCTGGCCCGGTGGTTCGACAGGATGGCGGCCCGCCCTGGATTCAGTCAAGCCGATATCTGGACCCGCTTCCAACTGCGGCGCATCCTGTTCCAGCAATCTGATAGGCTGTCGCCCTGAAGCATTCCACTCAGGAGACTGACCATGAAACTTTACTACACCCCCGGTGCCTGCTCGCTGGCCTCCCATATCGTACTGCGCGAGGCAGGACTGAATTTTGAGGCGGTTCGGGTCGATCTGGCGACCCACCTGACCGAGACCGGCGAGGACTTCACCGCCATCAACCCCAAGGGCTATATTCCCGCGCTTCAGCTCGACACGGGCGAGTTACTGACCGAGAGTCAGGTCATTCTGCAATATCTCGCAGACAGTGCCCCCGATAGCGGGCTGGCACCGGCACAAGGGACCTTGCCGCGCTACCGGGTAATGGAATGGCTGGCCTACATCGCGACCGAACTGCACAAGAGCTTCGGCCCGCTGTGGAACCGGCAGACCCCTGAAGCCGCTCGCCAACTGACGATCAGTCAGCTGGCCAAACGCTTCGATTTCCTGAATTCACAGCTGCAGCAACAGGATTATCTTGCGGGCGAGCGCTTTGGCATTGCCGATGCCTATCTGTTTACCGTCCTGCGCTGGACCGTGACGCATCACATCGATCTCACGCCCTGGCCCCGGCTCATCGCCTATCGGGACAACATCAGCCAGCGACCCGCCGTACATGCGGCACTGGTTGCGGAAGGTGTTGCTGGCTAGTGTGATGCGTGCTCATGCTTGCGGGTGATATCGCAGTAGAGCGGGTCAGGGTGACAGCCGGTACTCTCTAACTGCAATGTGACATGGTCGATACCATGCCGGTGCGCCAGTCGTTCCGCCAACTGCGCCCGAATCAGTGCCGACTCGCTGATCGGCATATCATCGACCAGAACATGAACCGACAGCGCCCGCAGATTGCGGGACAGACTCCAGACATGCAGGTCATGCAGCCCCCTGACGCCGTCCACCTGCATGAGATCGCGCACCACTCCGCTCATTTCGACATCCCGCGGCGTACTTTCCAGCAGAATGTCGAGCGTTTCCCGCACGATCAGCCACGCATTCCAGAGAATCAGCACGGCGATAAGGGCGCTGGCGAGCGGATCCAGCCAGTACAGCCCGCTGTAATGAATGCCGATTCCGGCGACAATCGCGCCCAGGGTCGACAGTACATCCCCCATGAGGTGCAGAAAGGCGCTGTGAAGATTGATGTCGTCCTTGGCGCCGTGGCTCACTAACCACGCCGTCAGCAGGTTGACGACCAGAGCCATACTCCCCACGCCGATGACCATGCCGGCATCGACCGGCTCGGGCGTCTGCAACCGCTGCCAGGCCTCATAACAGATGCCGGCGGCAAGCACGGCCAGCGTTGTGGAATTCGCCAGTGCCGCCAGAATGCCGACCCGATGGTAGCCAAAGGTTTTGCCGGCATGAGAGGGCCGGCTGGCCAGCGTGTAGGCGTACCAGGACAGGCCCAGAGCGGCCACATCAGTGAGATTGTGGGCCGCATCGGTCAGCAGGGCCAGACTGTGAGCCCAGCTGCCGGCAACGGTCTCCACCACGACGAACAGCAGGGTAAGCACCAGCGATAGAGCCAACCGCACACGGGTCTGACGTCCGCCAGATTCAGGGTAGGAATGGTGATGGGCGTTAGAATGACTGCTCATGGGACGCTACCGGACAGAGAAAAACAACAACAGGCCGCCACGCGACCGTGTCTCACATGGTATCACTAGCCCACCGCCGGGGTCGCTGCCACCGAACCGATTTACGACACACTATTCTGACCCACCCGAGGTTCTGCCATGCCAACTCTGTTGCGACTGATCGTCCTGTTCGGCTACCTGCTCATCCACCCGGGCAGCCTTTTTGCCGGTAGCATCCTCGAATACGCAGTGAGCCACGGCGGACATAGCGGACTGCAAACCGTCACCATCAGCAATGGCGAAATCGTGATCAAGGCGGCCGGGGGCGATTCCTCACTGGATATTGTCTTTGAACAGACGGGCAAACGGCTGACGCTGGTCGACCATCGCAGGCAGCGCTACACACCGGTGACGGAGGAGGCCATCGCCAAACTGGCCGGCCAGGTGGAGGATGTAACGCCGCTGTTACGTGGACTGGGCGAACAGCTGCGGGGACTGGATGCCAGACAGCGGGCGAAGTGGGAAAAAATGCTGGGCGGCTTCCCGCTGGATGCCTTCGCAGTCGCACAGCACACGCTGCAGGGCATCACGCTGGAGGCTGCCGGAACCGGCAAGGAAATCGCTGGGGTACCCTGCAAATCGCTGCAACTCAAGGGTGAACGATTTCACCCCATGGCGCTGTGTATTGCCGACCCTGGCATGTTGGGACTGTCCGCGCATGACACGGCGGCTGTGCAATCGCTGGTGGCCGTGGCGCACGCCGTGGCGGTTCGGGCTCACGGGCTGGCGTCACGGTTAGGCCTGGCGCTGTCAAACCAGCATCTGGACACGCTTGCGGGGGTTCCGGTCGAGATCAGGGAACTGAAAGGCAAGCATCCGCTGAGCATGACACTGAAGCGCAAACAACCGACAACGGTGGAGGTCGCCCCTTATCACATCCCGGAAAACTATCCGGCCGACAGGCTCAGGCTTTGGTAGGACTGCCTCTGCGTGACCGTGGCCTCTCGGCTCGGGTGGGGTATTCGGGATGTCGGGATTGTCGGCCTTTCTGCTGCATTCCAGCGCGCTGGTGAAGCAGCGACAGTGTCACCAGTACGATCAGCACCGCAAGACTGAGCTCCAGCGTGATAAACGCTCCGATCTTGAACCAGGCAAACGCCGGGTGGACGAAGCGGACCAGCCAGCCCGCGGCCTCGTCGGCGATGGCGGAGAAGTACACCAGCACACTCAGGCTGATCTTGAGCAGGGCCGACAGGTTGGCGAACAGCAACAGGTGGGTCAGAGTGACCGCCAGCATACCCATCGAAAACATATGGGCATGGGAGACTTCCAGTAGGCTCTGGTAGCTACGGGGCTGGGTGAAGCGGGCTTCGGCGCCAAGGTAATAATCAATCACTGACTGCGGCGTCAGGTCCATCCGGTTGAAATACATCAGACCAAGACTGAGCCACAACACCAGCATATAGACCAGGAACAGCAATACGACGGTATTGAGCAGCAGCTGCCGATTCTGTTCGCCGGTGACAAAGAAGCGCATCAGTGTGTTCTCCCCACCATCGCGACCGCATACACCGCCATCACCTTGCGAATACCATCAAGGGAAGCCCGCGAACTAAGGGTTGCGCCACTGATGGCATCCACACCTTGGTTAAGCCTGAGATCGGACACGGGCCGATGATTCAGCAGAGCGAACCACTGCGTCGGCGGCATGTATTCGGGGGGCTCGTGAAAAGCGAGAATTTCCGTCCTGACCAACTCACCCTTCGGCGACAGGACGATCAATATCGTCTCGGGCTGGGAACGCACCGTATGGGATTCAATCGCGGCATAGCCCAGGCTTTGACCATTTTTCTTGCCCTCGTAGAAGGTGAACAACTGGCTGTCGACCTTGGCCTGGGCCATTTTTTCGACAGCTGCCAGCTGTTCATCCGTGAGAAAAACCGGCACATCCTCAACCACGGCATCTTTGCCAAAAGCCAACTCGAAGGCCTCCTCCTTGCTATAAAAGACTTGGGCCGAGGTCAGGGAGGGCAACAGCACCAGGCTGAGCAACAGCAGTAGGGACAGGCGTGTAGGCATCATCATTTCAGGGGATATGGCAAGTTGATGGGTAATGAACCATGACTAGGCCTGCACTCTAAATGACAGTCAGTCGCATTTCAATCAGGGTAAGCCACCTTGGCCTGGCTCAGCTCAACTCAGTCAGGCACACCGGCTGGCAACTGCCGTCCCAGCAGCCAACGGGTGAAA
>JBILXN010000158.1:0-5666 GCA_044378425.1 Methylococcaceae bacterium | reverse complement strand
GGCAGCGGTTCCGTCACATGATAGCCCTGGATAGCATCACAATGATGCTGCTTGAGGAATCGCAGTTGCTCCGCCGTTTCCACGCCCTCGGCAATCACTTTCAAGCCCAGGCTATGGCCCAGCGAAATGATGCTCTGGACGATCACGGTATCATTGCTGTCGGTGCTGATATCACCCACGAATGACCGATCTATTTTCAGGTGATCAAAGGGAAATCGCTTGAGGTAACTAAGGCTGGAGTAGCCGGTTCCAAAGTCGTCCAGCGCTAGCTTGACCCCCAGTTGCTTGAGCCCGGTCAGGATGGGGATCACCGATTCCGGTTCCTCCATCAGCATGGTTTCGGTCACCTCAAGTTCCAGAAAATGACCCTCCAGGCCGCAGGCCGCCAGTATTTCAGCGACTGTGTCTACCAGAGTGGGGCTTCGCAACTGGCGTACCGACAGATTGACGGCTATTGGCCCCGGTTGCAGACCGGCATCAAGCCAACGGCGAGTCTGGCGGCACGCCGTCTTCAATACCCAGTACCCTATGGCCTCTATCAGCCCGATTTCCTCGGCCAGCGCTATGAAACGGCCCGGCAACATCGGCCCCAACTGCGGATGCTGCCAGCGCAGCAAGGCCTCGGCGCCCAACAGGGTACCGCCCCTAAGTGCGAGCTTGGGCTGGTACCATAGCGCCAGTTGCTGCTGTTCCAATGCCCGCCGCAGGGCATTTTCCAGCCCGACCCGCTCAATGGCGCGCTGACTCATCTCATGTGAGTAGAACCTGAAGCCGTTGCCGCCTTCTTCCTTGGCCCGATACATCGCGGTATCCGCATGCTTGAGCAAGGATTCCATATCCTCCCCGTCTTCAGGAAAGACACTGGCCCCCATGCTGCCGCTCATGAACAATTCATGGCCTTCAATGAGAAACGGCAGAGAAAATTCGCGCTGGATCTTGAGAGCCACCTGCTCTACATCCGCCATTTTCTCCAGATCCGAGAGCAGAATCAGAAACTCGTCGCCGCCCTGACGGGCAACCGTATCACCTCGCCGCACACAGGCTTGCAGGCGAGCGCTGACAGCCCGCAGCAGGCTGTCTCCGAACGCATGGCCGAAGCTGTCATTGACATCCTTGAAGCGGTCGAGATCAAGAAACAACAGGGCTAGCGCCCGATCACTCCGGCGGGCATGGGCCAGCGCCTGATGCAGACGATCGGCCAGCAAGGCCCGGTTAGGCAGGCGGGTCAACGCATCATGAGTCGCCAGAAACTCAATGCTGGCTTCGTATTGTTTGCGCGCGGTGATGTCTGTTGCCACCCCATCAATGCGGGATGGCTTACCGGCAGCATCGGTGATCAGCTTGACGCGGATCTCCAGCCAGCGGCGCTCGCCGTCGGGGCGGTTAATCGGATACTCGGCGGTCAGCACGCCGTTCTCGCACAGTTCGGCGTACAGTGCCGGGAGTCGTTGACAGTCCTCATCCCGCAAGCCGGCCAGCACTAATGCCGGTCGTGCGATCAGCGTTTCAACCGGACGGCCCCAGACTTTCGCTGCCGCGTCATTGAGGTAATGGATCTCCCAGGTCATGGGCGACATCGACCAGACGATATTATCGATAGAGCCGAGGATACCGCTGAGCTTTTCCTCGGAAACCCTGAGGCTTTCCTCGGCCCGCTTTCTGATGATGAAGACGCCGATCTGGCTGCCGATGGCGGCAAACAAGTGCCCCAGTTCGTCGCGCGGACTGATCCTGTTGGCGCTGAAAAAGACCATCACCCCCAGAACCTGACCATCGTTACGGATCGGCAGACCACAACCGGAGCACAGGGTTTGATGGCTCACCACCCCGGGCCCAAGGGCATCACCCTCCAGTGAGAAATCGGGTACCCACTGAACTGTCCCGGAACGCCAGACCTGCCCCATCAGACTGTCATCCGGCAACAGCGACCGTTCACTGCGAGAGGGTGCAGAATCACTACTGCGGCCCTCTCCACCCCAAGCACCCAACCGGATCAGACGAGAGTCTGCTAGATCAGCAACCCACAGTTCGGCCAGAGCGATTTCGGCACTGAACAGTTCGCTGATGACGTCGAGAATGGCGGGTGTAGCCTCCACCAGCGTGGCCGATTCTGCCAGCAAGCGGGCAATCTCGAATTGGGTAGCCAGACGGCGTTCGGCCCTCTCGCGGGCCGCTTCAACCCGCAAATTGGCGACCCCATAGGCGATATCGTCAGCCAGTTCCTGCAACAGGCTCGCCTCGTCATCGGTAAAGGCAGAGGCGTCCCAGTCATAGATACTCAGCACCCCGAACACGCGATAGTGCTCGCGCAGAGGGAATACCAGCACCGACCCGTAACCCCGTGACATCACCTGCTTCCGCCACCCCTCCCAGCGGGTCTCGCTTGCCAGATCAGCTAACCTGACGGCGAGGCCACTGCGGATGGCCAGTCCCGCCGGCGTTTGATTATGATCAGGGTCTTCCAGAACAAAGCGCCATTCCCGCAGAAAGCCGTCTTCATGCCCCGCATGCGCAACCGGCGCTACCGTCTGCTCGGAATCGCTCCGCACCAGCCCGATCCAGGCGGCGGGATAATGGCCGAATTCGACGATGATGCGGCACATGCGCTCGAACAGCTCACCTTCGCCAGTTTCGTGCAGCAGGGCATGATTGCACTCGGCCATGACCGTACGAGCCCTGAGTGTCTTGCGCAGGGTGGCCTCGGCTTTCTGGCGTTCAGCAGTTTCACTTTCCAGTTTCACCGCAGATGCCGCATCCAGTCGCCGTACATCCTCTACCGCAGTGGTCAGGGCGGCCAGCGCCCCCTCGAATGAGGCCGACAGGGTGGAAGCATCCGCCATTACCGGCGCTGCCAGGCGGCGCAGATCATGTCCGATAACCTCAAGCTGCCGAGCCAGCCCGATAGCCGTGGTGGGTGATATCTGCCCTGCAGACTCCGGCGGCCCGCCTCCCTGACTGAAATCATCTTTCGCCATACACGCTTCCCTGAGTATCCCTGCCTAGAGGCACCAATAGTACCGCGAGCGCTGCCGAAAACCATGCTGCCTAATGGTTCTCCTGCAACATCAGGGCGGTGCTGGCCTCGCGGTTGTACTGGGCGGCAGGCTCACGGACAATGGCTATCCTGCTCCCCTCGCCACAGGACACCCGGAGGCTCCTTGACTGAAGATGCTAGCCGTACCGCTCCAACCCTCAGACAGGGGCTGAGCCCATGGGCCTCGGCCGCCCTGCTGGCGGGTACTGTCATCGGCACAGGGATTTTTCTGGTTCCCTCGACCATGGCCCGCGAGACCGGCGCTGTCGAACTGGTGTTCGCTGTCTGGGTATTCGGCGCATTACTATCACTGGCCGGGGCGTTGAGCTACGCAGAACTGGGCGCGTCGATGCCATCTGCGGGCGGAGAGTACGTCTTTCTCAGCCGGGCCTACGGGCCACTGTGGGGGTTTTTGTTCGGCTGGCAGCAGATCGTCATGGGGAAGACCGGATCAATTGCCGGCATCGCCATCGCATTCAGCCTGTTTTTAGGCTATTTCGTGACGGGGCTGGAGGCTGACCTCGTGCTATACGAAACCGGCTTCGGACTATTCCGGATGACCGGGCTGCAGTTGGCGGCCATCAGCGCTATCGTCTTGTTAACGCTGGTCAACAGCTTCGGCGTAGCCACCGGCGGTGCCCTACAGAGCGTGCTCACCGCCATCAAGATCGGTGCCATTTTGGCCCTGGTGGTGCTGGTGTTCGGCAGCGGCGCGGGTAGCTGGGCCCATTTTCAGCAGCCCCCTCCCGCGGATCATAGAGATGCCATGAGCCGCCTCACCGGGATGGGCGCGGCGCTGGCAGCGGCTCTCTGGGCTTATGACGGCTGGAATAACCTGACGATGGTCAGTGAGGAGATTCGCGACCCACACCGCACCATTCCAAAGGTGCTGATTCTTGGCGTGCTGGGAGTGGCTTCGGTCTATATTGTGGCCAATCTGGCTTATTTCTATGCCCTGCCCTTGGTTGCCATCCAGCACAGCAACCGGGTAGCCCAGGATGTGGCCACCCATATTTTTGGTGCGGCGGGCGGCACTGCCCTGACACTGGCGGCGCTGATCTCGACCTTCGCTGCACTTAACGGGTCGATCCTGTCGGGCGCACGGATTTTCTATGCCATGTCCCGTGACGGACTGTTTTTCCAACGCATGGCTGATTTGCATCCCACTTTCAGGACGCCCGTAAAGGCGCTGACGCTGCAATGCGTGCTCGCCACCAGCCTGATTGTGGCGCTGGGTCACGACAAGGCCGCGTTTGAGCGCACCCTTGATTATGCGCTATTCGGCACGTGGGGCTTCTATGCCGTGACCGCACTTTCGGTCATTATTCTGCGCCGGCGTCATCCCGAACTACCGAGGCCGTACCTCACGCTGGGATACCCGTGGATTCCGCTAGTATTCAGCCTGGTGGCTCTCATGTTCTGCGTCAGTATTGGTCTTCGCCGTCCGGATGAAACGCTGTCCGGTCTAGCCCTTCTGTCCGCCGGACTGCCTTTTTACCTCTACTGGCACCGACAGCAAAGCGGTCAGCACTGAACTATCAATAAAGGTAAGCGGTCTTTTCATCGGGCTGTGGGCTGACCACCACAACCCGGTTGAACATCAAAATACTACAAGACGGGAGGCGACATGATCGGCGGCGTTATTGCGATAGTCATTGCTTATTGGTTTTACCGCAGCGCAGCAACACGGGGGCTGCCTGCGTTTCAATGGGCCTTTGCCGGTGCCATCGTCTACTACATCCCCAACTTCATCTGGAGTCTGGCCGTGGCCAAGCCCATGATGAACGAACTTCACGCACAGAACGCTTCGGCATCGGCGACAGTGCTGGGCTTTTCGTCGGTTCTGATCGGTGCAGTGGTGGCCTTGCTGGTTCATCTGCTGGTGCTACGCAGGGCTAATGTCAAGCAGATCAGCTGAACAGGCCGGCTGACGGCAGGGAATCCGTCAGCGCACGATATATCGCGGAGAGTCAGGGGTGATCCGGACCAGGACGCCTGCTTGAGCGGCTTGCGTTGTGGGGCTTCTCAAGCCGCCCGAGGATGGGTCAGAGGATCACCCCCCCCGACATGCGCTGGCACCCACGTTCGGAACAAAAAACGGCTCGGGCCTGGGGCATTAAGCAACGCTTCAAGGACATTCACATCCTGTGCCGTGCCGGAGCTGCCCCTGAGCCGCTGTATCGAACTTGTATCTCTTGGGCGAAGCGCAACGGCAGAGATTCAAATTCTGTGAATTTGCCAACCCTGCCCTCAAGCGTGGTGCCTGCCTTTATCGACTGGTTTCGCGCTGAAAATTCAGTCCGCCATTTATCGGAACGGTGTAACTGATGTCATCGGCAGACGCGGTGCACGTTGCGTTTGTATAGATGCTTTTGCGAACGTACTTTACCTTGACACCGGGTGATCGCCGAGTGCCGTTGGCAACCGCTTTATCGACATAACGACCGTCCGACGCGCAGGTTATCGCAACTGTGGTTGGCGCAACACCCTGGCAAGTTAACTGGCGGGTATCGATAGTAAAATTACCCTTTACTGCGGTTGTGAGCACATTCAATGCTCCGGCTACACTTGATCCTGTATGGTCACAGTAGAACTGGTCGTTTCCTTTCTGGCCCCAAATCGAAACCCTGCT
>JBILXN010000051.1:0-13042 GCA_044378425.1 Methylococcaceae bacterium | reverse complement strand
GCCTCATCACTTGGCGCCGCCGCCCACCAGGACCGTCTGCAGCTTGCCAGTATCCAACCGCGCCATTAACGCCCGTTTCACATCTTCGCGGGTCACAGCCTGTACTTTGGCAGTGAAGGTATTCAGGTAATCGAGCGGCCGTTTGAAGAAACCAATGGAGGCTACTTCAGCGGTCAGTTTCTGGTTACTGTCCAGCCGCAACACAAAGCCGCCGATGATGTTCTTCTTGGCAGCATCCAACTCCTTGTCGGTCGGCCCGCTTTCAATGAAATCACGCACCGTCTGGACCGCCACCTTGAGCGCCTCCTCCGCTTGCGCGTTCTTGGTTTGCAAGCCAATTTCGAAGGGCCCGGTCACCCGTAGCGGAATGAAATAACTGTAAGCGTTATAGGCAAAACCGCGTTTCTCCCGGACTTCTTCCATAATGCGGGACACTAACCCACTGCCGCCCAGGGTGTGATTGCCGACATACAAAGGGAAATAGTCGGGATCATTCACCCTCATGCCAAGCTGACCGGCAAAGATATGGGTCTGTTCGGACGGATAGTCCGTCTTCACGGTTTGCGCCGATCCACTCGCCACAGGCTCCGGCAAGTCGGCCAGCGGCTCACCCTCCGGCAGGGCATCCAGCAGGTTATTCGCCATGGATTCGGCATTCTGGCGGGTAACATCGCCAACAATTACGACGATGCCGTTCTTTACCGTGTACACCCGCTTGTGAAAGTCGGCCAGATCAGCCGGTGTCAGTGGTTCGACCGTTTCCTTCAGACCTTCCGGCGGATGGGCATACGGATGATTGCCATAGAGCGTTTTCATGAAAGCGATTTCGGCCACTTCACCCGGATCTTCTGCCTGCTGCTTGATGGCCAGCAGGGTGCGGGACTTCTCCCGCTCGAAGTCCCGCGCCTCAAAACGCGGATGGGCCAGCACTTCCCTCACTGTTTCGAGTGCCACGGCCAACTTTTCAGGATGGGTCAGGCTGCGCAGAGAGATAAAGGCCGAGTCGCGGCTAGCGCCCGTACCCAACACCGCACCTACATTTTCCAGCCGGGTAGCGATGGCATCGGCGTCCCAGGTTCCCGCTCCGGCATCAAGCATGCCCGAGGTCAAACTGGCCAACCCATACTTCTCGCCATCACGGGCACTACCGGCATCAAACACCAGCCGGACGTCCACCAGTGGCAGGCCCTCGGTCGGAACATAGAAAACCCGACCGCCACGTGCGGTAGTCCAATGCTGAATTTCAGGCACTGCCAGCACGTTTGTGCTCAGCACGCACAGCACCAGACCCGCCATTCCGTATCGGGTGATCGAATCAAACAGCAGCTTAATGGACATGGTTGCCTCCAGTGACGGCATCTTCGGGTGCCGGCTTCCCTTCTGGCAGTGGCAGGGGATCCAGCTGGGCAATGCTCAGTCGCTCATCAATCAGGTATTTGCGAGCGGCATCCCTGACCTGTTCCGGCGTCACGGCATTCACCTTGTCCACGTAGTCCTGAATAGTCTTCCAGCTCAGGCCCACCGTCTCGGCGGTGCCCAACTGCATGGCTTGATAGAACATGGAATCAAGCTGATAAACGTGGTGAGCCAGCACCTGAGCCTTGACCCGCTGCAGCTCCTCCGCCGAGATGGGCTCATCCCGCAACTGACGAACTTCGTCGAGCATGGCTTTTTCAAGGTCCGCCACCGACTTGCCCTGCACCGGCGTTCCTTCCAGCGTGAACAGATTGGACAGCCTTGAATAGAGGTCATAGCCCGCCCCCGCCGATGCCGCAATTTGTTGACCCCGCACCAGCCGACTGGAGAAACGGGCGCTGTTGCCGCCGTCCAGTATCCCGGCAGCGACTTCCAGCGCATAGGCATCAGTCTCGCTGGCTGCGGTCTTGAGTGAAGGTGTCTTGTAGCCCATGACCAGGAACGGCAGCTTGGCCGGGACTTTCACCGTCATGCGGCGCAGACCGAGCTGCTCGACTTCACCTTGCGGCTTGACCACCGGCGGCTCGCTCCGCTTGAGCGGACCGAAGTGCTTTTTCGCCAGCGCCAAAACGTCGTCTGGCTTGACATCGCCAACCACGACCAGTGTCGCGTTGTTGGGTGCGTACCAGCGGGTATACCAGGCTTTAAGATCATCCAGCGTCAACCCGGCGACATCATCCGGCCAGCCCACGACCGGATTCATGTAAGGGCTATTGCTGTAGGCTACCGCCTCGAAATGCTCCTGCAACTTTGCATGGGGCTGATCATCGGTGCGCAGACGACGCTCCTCAAGCACCACCTGATGCTCCTTGGCAAATTCAGCCTCAATCAGCTTGAGGTTGCGCATGCGATCAGCTTCCAGCTCGAAACTCACCGGCAAGCGGGATTTCTCCAGCGTCTGGAAATACGCGGTATAGTCCTGCCCGGTGAAAGCGTTTTCCCTGCCACCGTTTGCTGCGATAATGCGGGAAAATTCGCCGGCCGGGTGGCGCTGCGTCCCCTTGAACATCATGTGTTCGAGCATGTGGGAAATGCCGGTGATGCCGCCATACTCATTGCCGGCACCGACCTTGTACCAAACTTGCGAGACCACCGCCGGTGCGCGGTGATCCTCCTGAACCAGAATTTTGAGGCCGTTATCCAGCCGGTACTCATGCACCGGGGGTTCTGCCGCCTGCAGCGCCAGCGGCAGGGCAAACAGGCTGATACGGAGTCCGCGTAACAACATCTGACGTGCTCCTTGATGTCGGGTTGATGTCTCGGGATTGGCGGCCTTCCGCCACCATCACGTTATTGTAAACGAAGCCAAAGCCAACGATGACAACCGCAATCAAAGCCGCTCCACCTGCGATCTGGCGCGCCTACCTCGGACTCTGCAAACTCCGGGTCGTCAGCGCGATCGTGTTCACGGCCATAATCGGCATGTTTCTCGCGGTGCCGGGACTGCCGCCACTATCGGAATCGCTATGGGGCGCCCTTGGAATCGGGCTTGCCGCTGCCTCGGCCGCCGCCCTAAACCATGTTTATGATCGCGAAATCGACAGCAAGATGGGCCGGACCGAAGCCCGCCCTTTGCCCCAGTCGCAGTTATCACCGCGTCAGGCCAATAGTTTTGCGGTCATCATCGGCACACTGTCGATGGTCATTCTGACTATCTTCGTCAATCCTTTGACCGCCATACTCACCTTTGTTTCATTGATCGGCTATGCGGTGATCTACACCCGATACCTGAAGCGGGTCACGACCCAGAACATCGTGATTGGCGGTGCCGCAGGGGCAGCCCCTCCGGTACTCGGCTGGTGTGCCGTGACCGGCACCGTGCATCCCCATGCCCTGCTGCTGTTTCTGCTGATCTTTGTCTGGACACCACCCCACTTCTGGCCGCTGGCTCTAGCCAAGAAGGACGAATACCGGCTGGCCGACATGCCGATGTTACCGGTCATCTACGGTGATGCCGTCACCAAACTGCACATCCTGCTCTACACCATCCTGCTGGTGATCTTCAGCCTGTTACCCTACCTGACCGGCATGAGCGGCCTCATTTATCTGGTGACGGCCCTGCTACTCGGTGCAGGCTTTCTCTATTACGCAATCCGGCTCAGGCGCGCCGACAACAACCGCCTGGCAATGCGAACCTTTGGCTACTCGCTGTTCTACCTGATGGGCCTTTTCACGGCTTTGCTGGTCGATCACTACCTGCCACTCTGACCCAGCGACGTTTCTCCGGGCGACGCCGATGACGCCCATTACAGATACCCTCATGCCGCTCTATCATCCCGTACAGAAAAAACTGGTCCGCCGCGCCCCGCCTGTTACCCCGCCTCAGCTCGATCACCTGTCGCCGCTCATCCAGCGCATCTACGGCACACGCAGCGTGAGCAGTGCGGTCGAGCTGGATCGCTCACTGAGTCAGCTACCCAGCCCGGACCTGCTGTCAGGCATGGACACCATGACCGAGCTGCTGGCCGACGCCATCGCCCACAACCGCTCACTGCTGGTCATCGGCGATTACGACGCAGACGGCGCCACCGCCAGCGCGGTCGCGGTACGTGGCCTGCGAGCGCTGGGCCTCACGCGGGTCGGGTATCTGGTCCCCAACCGCTTCGAATACGGCTACGGCCTCACCCCGGAAATCGTCGCCCTCGCCGCCCGGCAACAACCTGAGTTCCTACTGACCGTCGATAACGGCATTTCCAGCATCGACGGCGTGGCGGCGGCAAACGCACTGGGCATCAGGGTGCTGGTTACCGACCACCATTTGCCGGGCGCGGCCCTGCCCAAAGCTGCGGCCATCGTCAATCCCAACCTGCCCGGCGATATCTTCCCCAGCAAGGCGCTGGCGGGCGTCGGCGTCATGTTCTATGTGCTCATGGCGCTGCGTCAGCGACTACGCTCGACCGGCCATTTCACGCAGACCCAAACCCCTGAACCCAATCTGGCCACCCTGCTTGATCTGGTGGCACTGGGCACGGTGGCCGATGTGGTCGGCCTCGATCACCTGAACCGCATCCTGGTTCATCAAGGCCTGCAGCGCATCCGCTCAGGACAGGCACACCCGGGGCTACTGGCCCTGCTGGAGGTCGCCGGCCGCAAACGTGAGCAGGTGAACGCCAGCGATCTCGGGTTTTTCGCGGGACCACGACTCAATGCCGCTGGCCGACTGGAGGACATGTCGCTCGGCATCGAATGCCTCCTCACCGACAACGCCGACAGCGCCCGCGCCATGGCCACCCAACTCAATGACATTAACCGCGACCGCCGCGAGATCGAAGACCAGATGAAAGCCGATGCGCTGGCCGGCATCGAAGGCTTCGACCGCGGCGACGAGACGCGGCCCGCGCTTTGCCTTTTTGAGGAAGACTGGCATCAGGGCGTGGTCGGCCTGGTCGCCTCCCGCATCAAGGACAGGCTGCACCGACCGGTGATCGCCTTCGCACTGGCCGATGCGGAAAAAGCAGAACTAAAGGGCTCGGCACGCTCCATTCCCGGCATTCATATTCGTGATGTCCTGGCCGACATCGCCACCCGTCACCCGGGACTGCTCGAAAAATTCGGCGGTCACGCGATGGCGGCAGGTTTAAGCCTTGCCCGCGACCGTCTTGATGATTTCACTCGCGCCTTCGAGACCGAAGTCCTGCGCCATGCCGCTACGATTGACCTGGAACCGACGATTGACACTGATGGCGCGCTTGACAGCCGGGACATGAGCCTCAAGACCGCCGAAGCACTGCAACAGGCGGGCCCTTGGGGCCAGAACTTCCCCGAGCCCCTGTTCGACGGCGAATTTCAGGTCATCGGCAGCCGTATTGTGGGCGAACGCCACCTCAAACTGGTACTGAAACCCCAAGGCTCAGGCGAGATGATCGACGCCATCGTCTTCGGGCTGGACGATCCCGCTGCCTGGCTGAACTGCCGGCAGTTGCGGGCCGCCTACCGGCTGGACATTAACGACTTCCGCGATAGCCGCAGCGTACAACTCCGGATTGAATACATGGAAGCGATTGAGCGACCCTAAAGCGCGAACCTGCATCCGACTCAAGGTGGAGGCGCGCGCGCCGTCCACGCCAGCCCGAAACGGATTCAGGTTGGCCCGATTACCCCCACGCAAAAGGATTTGCCACCATGGATACCGAACACCTCCCCTCGCCCCTGCCCATCCTGCCCGAAACCGCGCTGGCCATCGTCCCGGTGCGGTCCATGGTGCTATTCCCCGGCGTCATCATCCCCATCAATATTGGCCGCGCCATGTCGATCGCCGCGGCCCAGTTTGCCCTGCAGTCGGAAACTCCGCTGGGCATCGTGATGCAGCGCAATCCGGGGCTGGATCAGCCCACCCTGGCCGACCTGCACGGCATCGGCTCGGTGGCGACGGTGATGCGTTACATCAGCGGCCCCGAAGGGGCTCACCACATTGTCTGTCAGGGCGAACAGCGCTTCCGCATACTCGAACCGCTGACCGGCCTGCCGTTTCTGGCCGCCCACGTCGAGCGCATTACCGAACAGGAGCCCCAAGGCACGCTGGTGGATGCCCGCATGCTGCAGATCAAGACCATGATGACGGAGATACTGGAACTCCTCCCGCAAACGCCCTCCGAACTGCTGAATACCCTACAGCAGATGACCAGCGGCGGCGTACTGTGTGACCTGGTGGCCTCCTTCATGGACCTGACCGCCGAAGAAAAACAGGACATCCTTGAAACGCTGGATGTACTCAAGCGCATGGAGCGGATCACCACCCTGCTGCAGCATCGCATCGAAGTCCTGCGCATTTCCAATGAACTGAACCAACAAACACAACAGAGCATGAGTGAGCGCCAGCGTGAGTTTGTCCTGCGCGAACAGATGAAGACCATCCAGCGGGAGCTGGGCGAAACGGATAGTCGTCCCGAAGATATCGACGAACTGCGTCAGGCCATAGCCCGCGCCAAAATGCCGGCAGATGTCGAAGCCCAAACCTACCGCGAACTGAAACGGCTAGAGCGCATGGGCGATGCCAGCGGCGAATATCCGATGCTGAGAAACTACATTGAATGTCTGATCGAACTGCCCTGGTCGGTTGAAACCGAAGACAGCCTGGATCTGACCGAAGCCCGCCGGGTGCTGGATACCGACCATTTCGGGCTGGACAAGGTCAAGCAGCGCATCCTCGAATACCTCGCCGTCCACAAGCTCAATCCGGGCGGCAAAAGCCCTATCCTCTGTTTTGCAGGACCGCCCGGCGTCGGCAAGACGTCGCTGGGACAAAGCATCGCCCGCGCCATGGGGCGCAAGTTTGTGCGGGCCAGTCTGGGCGGCGTACATGATGAAGCCGAGATTCGCGGCCATCGCCGCACCTATATCGGCGCCCTGCCCGGCAACATCATTCAAAGCATCCGCAAAGCGGGCGCCCGCAACTGCGTGATGCTGCTGGACGAAATCGACAAACTCGGCAGCAGCTATCAGGGCGATCCGGCAGCCGCCCTGCTGGAAGTGCTGGATCCGGAACAGAACAGCAGTTTTCGCGACAACTATCTGGCGGTTCCCTTCGACCTGAGTCACGTCATGTTCATCGCCACGGCCAACCTGCTGGACAGTATTCCCAGCGCCCTGCGTGACCGGATGGAAGTCATTTCCCTGCCCGGCTATACCGCTCAGGAAAAAAGCCAGATCGCCCGCCGCTATCTGGTCGACAAGCAGCGAATTAGCTGCGGCCTGAGCATCAATCAGTGCGTGATTGACGACGATGCCATCACCGCCGTTATTCGCGATTACACCCGCGAAGCCGGCGTACGCAACCTCGAACGGGAGATCGGCAGCGTGTTTCGCCATGCCGCCGTGCGCATCGCCAACGCGGAAATTGAGCGGCTGGCGGTAGGCCAACCGCAATTGCAGGCCATACTCGGTTCGCCCCGCTATGAGAACGAGGTCGCCATGCGAACCAGCCTGCCAGGGGTCGCCACCGGACTGGCCGGGACCCAGGCCGGTGGCGACATTCTGTTTATCGAAGCCAACCGCACACCCGGCAGCGGCAAGCTGATTCTGACCGGACAGTTGGGCGACGTCATGAAGGAAAGCGCGCAAGCTGCTCTGACACTGGCCAAATCCCGCAGCGCCACACTCGGGTTGGCGGCAGATTATTTCGACAAAAGCGACATCCACATCCACGTTCCGGCCGGCGCCACCCCGAAAGATGGCCCCAGTGCCGGGGTCGCCATGTTCATCGCACTGGTTTCACTGCTGTGTGGAAGGCCTGTACGCAGTGATACCAGCATGAGCGGCGAGATCAGCCTGCGCGGGCTGGTGCTGCCCGTCGGCGGCATCAAGGAAAAGGTGCTGGCTGCGCTCGCCGCCGGTCTCAGCCGCATCCTGCTGCCCGCCCGCAACCGCAAGGAACTGGACGACATTCCCGCCGATGCCCGCGACAAACTCCAGTTCGTCTGGCTGGAAACGGTAGACGATGCCCTGCGCGAAGCACTAGGAAACTGATGTGGCCCGGCGGACCAGCCGGTCGTGCCGGTAGAGCGCGTAGGCGTCGGCGTATTCCATGATACGGGCTACCTCGCGCAGGAAGCCTTCATCGTAGCCAGCCCGTTCCAGCAGGTAAAAGCCCAGTTCCATGCCGCTGGTGATACCACCGCCGGTAATCATGCGACCGGCATCGACAATCCTGGCCCGCGCGATTTCAGCGTTGGGCGCAATCTCCGCCAGCCGGTCCAGCGGGACTTTGCCCATCGGCGACGCTTCCAGCCGGTCCGGCTCCTTCCGGTTGGTCGCGGGCAAGCCGTCCAGTAACCCCATCTGCCCATAAATCCAACTACCCGTGCAGACGCTGGTCAGCAGCGTAGTGTCAGGCAATGACCGGATGTAGCGGTGAAGATTGGCGTTATGGATTTCCTGCCGGGTGCCGAAGCCACCCGGGATGAGAAAGGCATCGAGCGCCGGCTGATCGGCAAAACCGTAATTCGGTAACACGGTAAACCCCGCCTGCGCCTGCACCGGCCGCAGAGCCTCGGCGATCAAAAAGGCATCAAGCGCCGGATCCAGTCGTCGGGCCACGGAAAAGACGCCATAGGGGGCTGTAAAATCGACAATCTCGACATCCTTGAAAACGTAGATGCCTAAACGGAAACCCGGTTTGAGTGACATAGCGAACTCCGGTCAAGGGGGCGGGGATGACAGGTGGCGGTTAGTCTAGGTGATTTTGCGAGCCACAATCACCTTGTAGCCGTTGTCCTGCTCCGCCTGCTCAATCCGACCGGCCATGGCTTCGATTTCTCCTTCATAAGGCAGATGCCGGTTAGCCACCAGAAACAGTCGACCACCCGGCCGCAGCGCCATCATGGCCTGACGGACAAAAGCGCTGCCCAGCGCGGGTAAAGCCCCTCGGCCGGCGTGAAAGGGCGGGTTCATCAGGATGAAATCCAGCCGTTTGAGTGGAAGTCCGGCGGTCACATCAGCCCAGTGAAAATGCAGCGACCGACCCTCGGCGAACGGCGCCAGATTGCGCTCGGCTGCGGCCAGCGCCTTTTGTTCAGCCTCGAACAGGTGCAGCTCGGTAATGCCCGGAGACTGCCTCAGTGACTCCCTGCTGAGGTAACCATACCCCGCACCCAGATCAGCACCGCTGCCGGCGAGATCGGCCGGAAGATGCGCTGCCAGCAGCCGCGAACCGGCGTCGATGGCCTTCCAGCTGAAAAGGCCTGGCCGACTGAACAGGCCGGTTTGCGGCACCAGCTGCAGTTCCCCCGCCCGCCGCCAGTCAGCAAGCCGCACGGCGTCGATACGCGCACTCTCGCGGGTCGCCCGCAACACTCGGCATTTGTGCTTGCTGAATGGGATGACGCTGCCCATCACCTCCGCACAGCGTTTCTCCAGCGAGGCTGCCCCAAGGTCATTGGCTGCCACGATGATGAGTGATCCTCCCTCCACCAGCAGATCAACCGCCTCCGCGATGTGATACAGCACCTCCTCCCTGTGCTTGGTGGCGAATACGATGGCAAGACTCACCGGCGGAGTGATCGCCGCAGCCGGGTCGAGGCCGCGACGGGCCAGTGCATCAGCAGCCGGCTTAAGACTTTGTCGGCAGTGCAAGGCATCTGAGGCAAAGTCATCCAGATAGGCTGCGGCAACCGCCCGAAAAATGGCAACCGCGCCCCCTTTGGGTATCACATCGGGGTGTTGATCAAGATACACCGCCACTGCGGCGGCCTGGGCGTCCTGTTCGTTCATGGGCTGTAACATCGACTGAGTAAAGAAAGCCGCTATTCTGACCGATAGCGGCCCCGGTTTACCGCCCCGGCAGAGGGAAGATTGCTAGAATGGCAGTTTGAAGCCCCTCCCTTTCCGAAAATAGCTAACAGACATGAACTGGTCCGAATTCTTCCACATGGGTGGATATGCTCTCTACGTATGGGTCTCCTATGGCTTGATGGCCGTAGTACTGATCCTCAACCTCGTCATAGTCAGGCGCCGAAAGGCCGAGGTTAACAAGACCCTCCGCCGCCTGCTCAAATCGGGCGGGTCAAGCGCATGACGCCGCGCCGCAAACGCATGCTGGTCGTGGGTTTGATCATCATCGGGGTCAGTATCGCGGCCTTTCTGGCCCTGACGGCCTTTCAGAAAAACCTGCTGTATTTTTACACACCGACCCAGGTGGCCGGAGGCGCCGCGCCTAAAGGCTATGCCTTCCGGGTGGGGGGGCTGGTGGTTCAGGGCAGCGTCCAGCGTGAACCCGGCAACGTCACCGTTCACTTCGCCGTCACCGATGGCAGCGCAACAGTGCCGGTAACCTTCAGCGGCATCCTGCCCGACCTGTTCCGCGAGGGCCAGGGCATCATCGCGATTGGCAAGATGAACGATCAGAACAGCTTTGAAGCCAGCGAGGTACTGGCCAAGCATGACGAGAACTATATGCCGCCGGAAGTAGCCGACAGCCTGAAGAAAAGCGGCAAGTTGCCGACGACTTACAAGGATTATCAGCGCTAAATCACCTCACCCCATGGCGCCTGTGGCGCATGGGGTAACGTTCCTTTGCCCGCTGGCGATTGACCTCAAGGTCAGCCACTCATCCCAGGGCACTGCGACTCACCGCCCGCCCCACGCCGGCCAGTCAGGCCCTCACCACGCCCTGCCGCCTCCAAGCCCACACTCGGCGATCACTCTTTACACCACAGAGGGCTCTGCCGATATCAGCGTTTCGCCATGCCCTCCCTCCTGCTTCTGGTGATTGCCCTGATTTCGCTCACCCCTGGCTTCGCCGGATCCGAACCCCCTGCATCATCAGAATTCAGTACCGGCTGCGGCTGACGGCTGAATGCATTGCGGCCACTGCCTTTAACCTGCGGATGATCTGGATTTGAAAAAATCCAAGGGGCATCGCATTTGAAAGACACTGTAATAGTGTGATGTGGAAAAATTTTCTCAGCCACTCCCGGATGCTGCCGATCCTTGGGTAACGGTCAACAAACCCCCTGTGGGCCAGAACAAGCCGAGCAACACCATGCCTAGAAAACTGATCGACGACTCATTTGAAACGCCCCATACCAGTGTGGAAGAAAACCGTGAATTGATCATCGCCGATGGCAGTGCACCGGATATTCTCGAACTTTTGCAGGGCGCACGCCTACCGGTCATCGCGATCGGCACGACCTCCGACCCTTTGGCCGCCATCACGACAGCCTTGGCAGGTGAGCCACTCGCCACCCTCCACATCGTCGCCCACGGTCGCGCTGGCCATTTCCGGATCGGAGGGCAGCACATTGGTAGCGCTTCGCTCCGCGCTGCGGCCCCGCTTCTGGCTCAGTGGAATGTCAAACGCATTGCCTTATGGAGCTGTGCGGCCGGGGCTGATGCAGAATTGATACACCTCCTGCAACACCTCAGCGGCGCGGATGTTCTGGCATCGGATCAGGCTATCACTGCCCACCATAACGCCCTATTCAGGCTCGATGAGAGCGAAAGGCCCTGTCAGTACACTACAACGCTCGCGTCCCTGGTGTCTCCAGCGTCCCTCAGCAACTGGAAAGGCAGCCTCGTCAGCACCGTCTACAATGCCAATTACGGAACACTGTCATTCGAGTATGAGAAAAACTCAGTTGAAATTAAGGGTGATGGCAAAAGTGCCGGCGACATAGTCAAATACATTAACGTTATCACTATCGGTGGTCAGGCCATTGATGCTGTTATCACGACGAGTTTAACTAATGCCTCTATCAACTCCTATGACGACCCAGATCTCCTCTATAGCTCGAAATCGTCAACCCCAACTATTGACGACCCTTACCTATCCCAGAAGTTATCAATCACAACCAGTGGTGGGTATGCAGAATTTGCGATTAGATTCTATCTCGGAGGCACTTATCATTATTCCAACGACGGGACCGAATCCGGCACGGTCGCCACACTCCAGAACATCGCCATAAACTCTTATGACATTGACTTAAGTCAGTTCCAAGATTTCAGAGGGTTCAATCGCTACGAACTAGGAGCAGATTCAAATCTGTCTGCAACGGCCAGAGCGGACGGTTCTGTTCAGTTTCTGGATATTTCCGCAAGTGTCGCCTCCGGCACTGCGGATGAGGCTCGGGTTAAGCTTTATTACGATTCGATCAACAGCATCACCGTAAAATCTGGATCCCTTTTAACAAATGGTAACCCCTACTTCTATTTCGACTTCAGCTCCGGTCTGGCCTGGAAGGGCACTACTCGCATCACGGATACCCCGGCAAGGGCAATCACCTATCCCCAGACCCGCTTTGAGGAGGCAGCGGACCATGACGGGGGTATCGTCCAGACAGCCATAATCACCCTGGATAATGACGTATTTACCGGAACCGACGGCCAGATACTACCGGGCGTGAGCGTCAATAACCTGCCCGCAGGCCTTTCTGCGGTGATCACAAGAACGTCCGACACAACGGCTACTCTTGTTTTCACTGGCACAGCCGTTGCGCATGCCAATGCCAACGACGTTAATGACCTGACCATCACATTCGCCGATGCGGCCTTTACTTCAGGTAATGCTTCAGCGGTCACTGGCGCAGATCGTCGCGACCTGAGCATTGACTTTGTCGACCGCGCGATTGCAGTCAACGACCTCACCGTCAACGAGCACTCGCCGACGGCGGTGTGGACGGTGGCCGGCACAACCGGTCAGGCGGTCAGCCTGGCGCTGAGCGGAACAGCGACGGGAACGGGCGCCGACTATGGCGCAGCGAACAGCAGCAACCTGCAGTACTCAGTGGATAACGGCAGTACCTGGCTGGACTACACCGCGGCGGTCATCACGCCGGCAGGCGGCAGCTTCCTGGTTCGGACGCCGATTGTGGACGATGCGAGCAGCGACAACAACGAAACCATCGTTCTGACCGCAACGCCGACAGGCGGCACAGCGGCCAGCGGCACAGCAACGATCAAGGACGACGGTACCGGCACGATCTTTAACGACGATGGCACCCCCAATACCGCAGCGGTTAAGGACGACGACCGTCAGATGAGTGTGAGCGATGTCACGGTCAACGAAGCCTCGCCCCATGCGGTGTTCACGGTCACCGGCGTGGCCGGTCAGCTGGCGACGTTGTCGCTGCAG
>JBILXN010000210.1:0-3806 GCA_044378425.1 Methylococcaceae bacterium | reverse complement strand
ATGGTGAGGATCAGACGGTGATTGGCCCGATGGATGCTTAGGCGGTTAATGACGCCTCGATGGCAGCCCGAAACCCGTGATATTTATACTCTTCAAATGAGGATTTATTTGGCCCCCGCATGGCCCCTTTCAATGCAGGAAAAGGACCGCTTTCGCTAACTATTTGATTTATTTGAGCCGAAGACGTGATTCGAACACGCGACCCACACATTACGAATGTGTTGCTCTACCAGCTGAGCTACATCGGCTTCTGTCCCGATTATAAAACGTAAGGCTTGTTTACTACAAGCCTTTGTTTATTCTAATAGCCCTCTGGTTTTGAATCATAGGATTGATTAACTGGATTAGTTTTTAATCTAGGTTGGCTTACCCTGTTTTTTCGAGAATAGCCCTGTAGGCGTCTGATTCCAGTTCCAGTCCTTTCGAGTCAGCGTGGCTGTCGGCACCTTTGGGCAGGGACAGGAACGCTTGGAGCATGGCGGCTTCTGCGATGGCGTCAAAGAATGCCGCCTTCAGCGCCCAGGAAAAAACGCCTGCAAAAACATAGGGCCAAAAACTCATATTGATGGGGATGCCGGTAATCAGTTTTTCTATGCCGATAAGCAGCAGGGGATAGGAGGCGATAAACCCCAGCCATGAAAAGGCGGTGACATAGCCCCTGTTCTTCATGATCATGAGGTAATTGCGGTTGGTGATGGCGATAGCCTCTGCAATGGATTTCCATGGGTTTTTTGAGCCCGAGTAAAAATGCCAGGCAATCAAGGTTTGATGGTTTAGTGCCGAGAGTCGCCGCCATAGCACACCGAGCACTTGCTGGAGTTGGGTTGGGACTTTCGACAGGTTAGCTGCGGGTTTAGACGTTGCTATGGATTCGAGTGTGCTACGGGTCAACTTGTCCAGTTCGAATAATTCCGAGCTGCTGGGAAAACTTTCGGCCTGACGCAGTTTTGCATAATCGATCAATGCTTTGCCATGTGGTAGCTGTTTTCCGGAGGCATTGTCAGCAATGACAGCGAGCTGAGGCGCTTTCACGGTATTTAACCAAAAGGCCCGAATCGTATACATCAAAAATGCGAATAGTAGGAACCCGACAATCGCGCCGACCGGCCCGATGCTGCTTGCGTTTTTGGACAGCGATGCAAAGCCTACTAGCGTGCCTGCCCCGCCCAGGGTGGCAAACAGGTATCCGAGTGCGGCCCCAAGGCAGATGAGCAACCTGTAGAGTACAAAAGCCATTGATGTTTCAATGGTTCTGGTTGCAGCCATCAAATTAAAGTTCCACATAGCAAGCTCCGCGAATGAGTAATTCCTTTTGGACGAGTTGGACAGGAAAAGTTCGTCGTATCTGGACCGCCGATCTCCCTGCAGGTTTTCAGATTGTACTAGACGGACATAGTCTGGGGGGCGGTTATGATTGGACTCACAGGCACCCCACCCGATTGTGATTCGAGTGGTGTTTAACCTTTCGGCCGCCTTGATTTTTTCGTGGTTCTGCTCAGCGGCGGCAGACCAGTGTGCTGTGTATTGTAGGTTTGGGCTTTTCTTGTAATCCTGGCCCCCTCGGGTGATTGACCGGTTCCGGAGGGCTGCCAGTTTGGAACGAGATGATGTTTGCCATTTCCGATCAGGTCTGCCCGCCCCATTTGTTTAAGCGCATCGCGCAGGATCGGCCAGTTCTCGGCATCGTGATAACGAAGAAACGCCTTGTGAAGCCGACGCTGCTTCATTTTTTTGGGGATAAATACATTTTCGCTGTTGCGACCGACTCGATGCAGAGGATCCTTGCCGGTGTGGTACATGGTAGTCGCATTGGCCATGGGGGATGGCAGGAAGGCCTGAACCTGGTCTGCACGAAAACCGTTGCGCTTAAGCCAGAGAGCAAGATTCAGCATATCCTCATCGGTAGTGCCCGGGTGGGCTGCGATGAAATAGGGGATTAGATATTGTTCCTTGCCCGCCTCCTTTGAGTATTTATCGAACATTGCCTTGAACTGGTCATAGCTGCCTATGCCCGGTTTCATCATTTTCGAGAGCGGGCCGGATTCGGTGTGCTCCGGAGCGATCTTCAGGTAGCCGCCGACGTGGTGGGTTACCAGTTCTTTTACGTACTCGGGCGATCGGACCGCGAGGTCATAGCGTAATCCCGAACCTATGGTGATTTTCTTGATGCCAGGTAGGGCACGAGCCCGGCGGTATAGTTTTATCAGCGGCGTGTGGTCGGTATTCAGATTCTTGCAAATACTGGGGAACACACAGGAAAGTCGGCGACATGAGGCTTCGATCGCGGGATCCTTGCAGGCCAGTCGATACATGTTTGCGGTGGGGCCGCCTAGGTCAGAGACATGGCCGGTGAAAGAGGGAGAGGTGTCGCGTATGGCCTCCAGCTCACGAATAATCGAATCTTCTGATCGATTCTGGATAATACGGCCCTCATGTTCGGTGATGGAGCAAAAAGTACAACCACCAAAACAGCCCCGCATGATGGTAACGGAATGCTGAATCATCTCAAATGCTGGGATTTTGCTGCGACCATAGGATTGGTGTGGCAAACGCGAGTATGGCAGGTCGTAAACACCGTCCATTTCCTGGGTGCTAAGAGGAATCGGGGGTGGGTTTATCCAGATCTCTCGTTCACCATGGCGCTGAATCAGAGCACGCGCGTTGCCGGGATTCGTTTCCTGATGTAAAACCCGTGAGGCATGGGCATACAGTACGGGGTCGCCTTGTACCTGTTCGAAGGATGGCAGGCGGATCACGGTCCGTGCCGGATCAGTCCGGCGACGCTCGAAGCGCACAGTCTGCCCGCTTGCTGTCTCGGTTGTGCAGTCCGTGGATGCCATCTGATAAGGGTCCACCGGAGGCGCAATGGGGCCCGGCAGATCAACCTCGGTAGAGTCCAGGATGAACCATTCTTCGGGTGGAGCCTTGCGCAGGATGGCAGTCCCCCTGATAGTGCTGAGCTCGGTTATCGGTTCTCCCGCAGCCAGTCGATGCGCAATTTCAACGACCTGTCTTTCGCCATTGCCGTAGACCAAAAGGTCGGCCTTGGCATCCATCAGCACGGATCGTCTGACCTTGTCCGACCAGTAGTCATAGTGCGCGATACGGCGGAGGCTGGCTTCGATGCCGCCCAGCACGATGGGTACATTACGGTACGCCTCACGGCACCGCTGGGAGTAGACCGTCACACAGCGATCAGGTCGTTTATGGGCTTCGCCGTTAGGCGTGTAGGCGTCGTTTGATCGGATTTTGCGGTCCGATGTGTAACGATTAACCATGGAGTCCATATTGCCGCCGGTTACACCGAAAAACAGATTTGGCGGCCCCAGTTTTTTGAATTCATGGGCAGAGGTCCAGTCCGGTTGGGACAGAATTCCAACCCTGAATCCCTGGGCTTCAAGCAGTCGACCGATGATCGCCATACCGAAGCTCGGATGATCAACGTAAGCATCGCCCGTTACCACAATCACATCGCAGGAGTCCCAGCCCAAGGCATCCATTTCATCCCGATTTGTGGGTAATTGCCGGGCGGTGCCGAAGCGTTTTGCCCAGTACTTGCGATAGGAAAAAAGATTAGGAGCAACGATCATGTGTGATGAGGGTGTCCAGTAAGGACCTAGAGGAGAGTGGGTTTATTCTACGGCTATTTCCTACCGTGAGGATAGGGAATCCGCAAAGGCAAGAAATTCTGTACCAATAAAAAACCCCCGCCATTACTGGCGAGGGTTCATTTGTCGGAGGCTGATATCCGAAGATATCAACCTCCAAGCTCAGGCTTAGGCCAGATCAGGGCAAAGGTCAGCCTT
>JBILXN010000052.1:0-12909 GCA_044378425.1 Methylococcaceae bacterium | reverse complement strand
TAGGATCAAGCATGACAGGGAGGAGTGAGGTAATCGGTTTGTTTGGCGACTACCAATTACCGATCTCTTTCCTGTCAATCAGCTTCTCCCCGGAAACTTACGAGGAGCCAAAAAAAGCCCCCAATTTCTTGGGGGCCTCTTCTGCTAAGAGTAGTTAAACTCTTATTCGGCTGTATTACTCGAGATTTGCATGCCTTGCCCGCATTTCCTCTTCCGCTATGCCTTTCTCATGAATGATATGAGAAATGGTAGCTTCCAGGAATATGAGGGTCGAAAGTTCAAACACGGTACCCATGGGCATACCCACCACCTTGCCATACATGTCGGGTGCGCCAACCGGTATGACGGCGTTGGACATTTCTGCAAGAGTTGAACTGCTTCTCGAAGAGATCAGGACTAACTCTGCACCCAGCTGTTTGGCTTTCTTTGCGAATGCAATCATGGTTTCCGTTTCACCGGAGCCAGATATGACAATCAGTAAATCACCTTTCTTGAGGCTGGGAGTTACGATTTCACCGACGATGTAGACATCGTAGCCGCCATGCATCAGTCGCATCGCAAAGAATCTTGCAACCAAGGCTGAACGACCCGCACCAGCGATGAAGATTCGCGACGCCCCATCGACCATGGCTGTCAACTGTTTGTCATAGGCAACGTCTGTGGCATCAAGAATGCCTGATATTTTGTCTATGATGAGCCGACGATGACCCATCTTATGCAGCCTCAATCAGTTCACGAATTTCGCGAGCAGAATCAGCTGGGGAAGGTGCGCCGTAAATGGCCGCACCAACAACCACGATACCAGCGCCAGAGCGAGCTACTTGCTGGGCAGTAGCCTGCTTGATGCCGCCAGCGACTGAAATGCGAACAGGCAGCCCCAGTTTGGCAACGAGTTGAAGATCGGCGAAAGGTGTCTGGCCAGCAGCTTGAGCGTCAAGACCGGTGTGGACGCCGATGATCTGTGCGCCCAGTTTCGCAGATTCGCGAGCGCATCCTGCTTTGTCAGGAACATTGATCAGGTCAACCTGAACTTCGGCATTGTATTTGTTGGCAGCCTTGATTACGCCAGCGATTGTGGGGAGGCCAGATACGCCGAGAACGGTACAGATGTCTGCACCGGCTTCGTAGAAGGGCGCAGCTTCGTACTCACCTGCATCCATGGTCTTGAGGTCGACTAGAAGTAACTTGTTCGGAAACTTCCTGCGCAGTTCTTTAACCAGACCTAATCCATTAGCCTTGATGTTCGGGGTTCCGATCTCGAGGATATCGACATACGGCGCCGCAAGGGTTGCGAGTTTGAAGGTGGTAGCGTTGTCCAGGGAGTCCAGAGCCAACTGAATTAATGGTCTTGCCATGTTTCTTCTCCGATTTTGAGTTTTTAAGGTTAATAGATTCCTTGCGCGCGATGCATCTTCAGAAATGCACTGTTTCCGAATTTAAGTTGGAAACAGGCTGGATGTCAACACGAGTCTAAAATGCGAGGTTTTCGCTATCAGTTGAGTGATGATAGCGAGGTGCTAAGCCTGCAATGAGCCGGTGTCATTATCAGACTGCAAGGCCTTGGCTTTTCAGGTACTTCGCAACACCTGTGTCAACTGCCGGCTTTGGCGGTTGGGGTAGCGCATTAATGTACTTCTCCACGCCGGTAGGGCCGCTTACTGCACTTACAGTTACTTTTTCAGCCGCCGCCGGGATTGCCTTGATGTACTTGGCTACCCCTGTCTCGGCCTTCGGTGCCGCTACAGGCGGTAATGCGCTGATGTAGCGTGCGACGCCAGTGGTCGCAGCAGATCCTGAACCAGGAAGTTCCTGGACGTATTTGGCAACGCCGGTGGTGCCAGAGGCAGCAGATTCAAATGATTGAGCTTGAGTGTTGGTAGCGGTGGCTGGCTTTCTCATGAGCCAGAAGACGGCTGCTCCAAGACCCGCCGCAGCCAATATCATGGGCAGGTTAGAGGATTCTTCAGTCTTGCCGGCGACCACTTTTGGCTCTGAATCCTTGACGGGACTATTGCTAGCCGTGCTGGAGTTCGAATGAGTGTTGTTGCTGGAGGCTGCAGAACTTGGTTTGGACTCAGCGTGCTTAGCGATCAATGCAGAGTCTTGGGTCACGATGACCGGTTCGAAGTTTGCCGCAGGGTATTGGCTTTCGGCGTTAGCCAGTGGGCTAGCCGCTATCATGGCCAACAGCAGGCACTTTGTTAAGTTGTTCAATTTCACGTCTTTCCCCTCTGAAACATTGGAAGTGTTTTAAGACCCCGGGTGGGCAGGGACCGTATGATCACCGGCGCGTAGTATAAGGGCCGGCCCTGTCAAATGGAATATATTGTTTCTCTCACACACTATTCGTGCTTGCCCCCGCTTCGGGCCTATTACAGGAAGGTCTGGGCATCAACGTGGCGGTGTGTTAATTCCAAGTCATTTGAGCAGGGCCAGCAACTCACCCATATCGTGAAAAACCTGAGCGCCGGCCTCAGTGAGATGTTTCCCATCTTTTTTTGGGGCATAACCAAAGACTGTCATGCCCGCACGGATGCCGGCGATGACGCCTATCGGGCTGTCTTCTATCACTGCGCAGCGATTGGGGCTAACGCCCATTGCCGCGGCACTGTGTATAAATAGGCCGGGCTCTGGTTTCCAGCTTCCACAGTCATAGGCGCTGTATATCCTACTTTCAAAGTAAGGCAGTAAATTCGTTACGCCGAGGCTTACGCGCATTTTGTCAGCTGGCCCGTTAGATGCGACGCAAAAGGGGATCGTGAGTTTATCCAACAGCGTGTGAACCCCCTCCATGGCCTCTAGTCGTTCCTCGAAGGCCTCTGCCATACGGTGTCGAGCTAGGGGGAGAAAATCCGATGGAAGCGGCCGGCCAAGGCGTAGTTCTATGAGTCCCAAGGTGTCAGCCATCTTGCGGCCGGCAAACTCTTTAAGGGCATCATCTATCGAAATTCGCAATCCCAGTTCTGCCACGCATTCGATCAATGCTTCGTTGCCTACACGCTCGCTATCTACCAATGTTCCGTCACAGTCGAAGATGATGGCGTCAAATTTCATGGTGGGAGGCGATTGGACTGGTTAGCCTTGTTAGAGGAGTGGGGTGCAGGGTCACTGTTTTTCCGGCTCGGTGCCTTCTGCACGTGCCAAGGGGTTCAGGAATAGTGCCGTTGTGTGGTGTGAGGGTACCGGTTTACGTTTCAATGCTGGTCAGGCGCCAGGTTGATCAGGACGGGCTATACCTTTAACGTCAATCGCCCCGACCATCAGGTGATTTGGAGATTTGCATAGGCCAGCATTAGCCACTTGACACCTGCCTCGCTGAAATTCACCTGAACGCGCGCCTGAGTGCCTTCGCCCTCGCTCTGCAAGATCACGCCTTCCCCGAACCTGGCGTGTTGAACCCGCTGGCCGAGGCGATAGTCGGATTTAGGGCCGATTTCACTGCTCATCTTGGTCGGGTTTGCGCTGACGCTGCTCTGCGATGGTTTTACTTTTACACGCACTTCATGCACATGCTCGGTCGGGATCTCGCGCAGGAATCGAGAGGGACGAGGGTAGGTGTCCTTACCGTAAATGCGGCGATTTTCGGCGTAGGTCAGGAATAGTTTTTGACGGGCCCGTGTGATTCCGACATAGCACAGGCGACGTTCTTCTTCGAGTCGTTCGTGATCTTCCAGTGATTGCAGGCTTGGAAACAGGCCTTCTTCAAGGCCAACCACAAAGACCAGTTGGAATTCCAGACCCTTGGCGGCATGCAGAGTCATAAGCTGGACGCAATCATCACTAGCATCAGCCTGATTGTCCCCTGCTTCCAGTGCGGCATGAGTCAGGAATTGATCCAGTTGTGGAAGGTCCGGGTCAAGATTGGGTTCGTATTCAAATTGCCGGGCCGCGTTGATAAGTTCATCCAGGTTTTCCAGCCGCTGTTCGGCCTGGTCTCCTTTTTCCTTTTGATAGTGCTGTCGCAGACCTGAATCGACGACTGCCAATTGTGCTTGCTCCCATAGCATCAGACCCGCGGCGGTGGTTGCGAGGTCGTTGATGAGTTTAGAGAAGCTGGCGAGTGGGATGCGGGCTCGAGTGGGTTGGGTGCTGTCAGCCGATAACCTTTCCATGGCCTGCCAGAGCGAGTAGCGCTCATTGCGGGCGATGCTCCGGATGATGTCGAGGGTTTTTGCGCCTATGCCCCTCGTCGGCGTATTGATGATGCGCTCGAAGGACGCATCGTCATGACGGTTTGCTATGAGCCTGAGGTAAGCCAGTGCATCCTTGATCTCGGCACGTTCAAAGAATCGGAGCCCACCATAGACGCGGTAGGGGATGCGCTTGGCGATGAGCTTTTCTTCAAACTGACGGGATTGGGCATTCGATCGGTACAGGATGGCAGCATCCCGCCGGGCATGACCCTCACGCGACCACTGTTCCAGCTGTTCGGTCACGAAAAAAGCTTCATCCTGCTCATTGAATGCGGCATAAATGTCAATCAGCTCTCCTGAGCTACCCTCGGTCCAAAGCGATTTTCCCAGTCGGCTTTGATTCTTGGTGATGAGACCGTTGGCAGCTGCCAGTATGTGTCCGGTAGAGCGGTAGTTCTGCTCCAGCCTGATGAGATCATGTCTTGGGTAGTCTGTTTGGAATTTCTGGAGATTCTCGACTTTGGCACCACGCCAACTGTAGATGGATTGGTCATCGTCGCCCACGGCAAACAGGTTTTCCCTGTTCTGGGTCAGCAAACGTAGCCAGGCATACTGGATGCGATTGGTATCCTGAAACTCATCCACCAGCACATGCTGAAACCGCTTTTGGTAGTGATCGAGAAGATCGGGCGTATCACGCAACATTTCATGGGTTCTGAGCAGGAGCTCAGAAAAGTCTACCAATCCTGAACGTTGACAGAGATCCTCGTAAGCACTGTAGATCTCCAGCATCTGCCGTTCGAAAGGATCGTGGGAGGCTGCGATATGAGCGGCACGTCGGCCTTCTTCCTTCTGATGATTGATGAACCACTGAATCTGCCGTGGTGGCCAGCGGGTATCATCAATTTGCAGGTTTTTGAGCAGCCGCTTGATCAATCTGTGCTGGTCATCCGAGTCAAGGATTTGAAAGCTGTCGGGGAGTCGAGCTTCTCTGGCATGGCGGCGTAAAAAACGATGGGCAAGACCGTGGAAAGTGCCGACCCACAACTGTCTGGCGGGTATGTCGAGGAGCTCTTCAATCCTGACGCGCATTTCATTTGCGGCCTTGTTGGTAAAAGTGACGGCGAGAATACTTTGAGGCGGAACCCCTTCAGCCGTTACCAGCCAGGCTATTCGGTGAACCAAGACGCGGGTTTTGCCGCTTCCTGCACCCGCCAGCACCAGCAGGGACGGGCACGTTGTCGTTACGGCTGCCCGTTGGGCAGAATTTAGCGGGGCAATGATAGGTGTGACGTCCATGGATCCATTTTACTGGATTGGCTTGCGGAACTGTGGGTAAGTCAGCACAATCAGGCGTTTAATGTCATCAAAAGGAGGTCATCGATGAGTTTCGATTACACGCGTATGCTCAAGCGCGAATTTAATGTGGGGCTTAAGGAGCGGAAGCTGCGCTACGGTGTCGGCATAGCCTCGCTAGTGGTATCCGTATTTCTTGGCAATATCCCACTCTTGTTAATTGGTATCGTTCTGGTGGGGACCGCCAAGCTGCAGTGGTGCCCTGTCTATTCCGGTCTTGGAAAAAGCTCCGTCATGCCAGGCGAAACCCCACCGGCCGCAGGCCACCATTGATGCCCTGTCTGTGTTGTTCATGAAAAGCCCGGTCAGGAAATTAGATCCTTTCCAGCATCTGGCATTCATTTCATGATATCGGTTGCAGGGTAGGCGGTCTCAGGCCGCGCGCCCTGCACGTGTAATTTTCCCGCTCAATATCACCCTCAAGGCTTTATTCGCGGCATATTGCTGTGCAGCGAACCCCGCTTCCTCTTTGTCGCTGACCGAGCTGGCTCCCATCTTTCTGGAGTAGTTCGCTCGTATCTACAGTCGTCGCTGTTTCAAAGCATTGTTATAGCCTGTAAGTCCTCGCCATTTCGTCCTCTCCATCAAGATGGCTTCGTCGCTAAGCGCCCTCATTCACAAGCCCCCCTGTGCTTCTGCGGTCTCAAGCGTCTGGCCGTAACATTACATTACAACTGCTTGCATCATCTATTGACTTGCATGCGCAGGGTTTTTATATTCGTCTCAAAAGTGGAGACAAGTGGGAGATTATGGGATGAAATGGGGATCTGGGGGTTAGTGTGTTCCGTGGTGTCAGTTCGATCAACCTCGACGAAAAAGGTCGCATGGCGGTGCCTACCCGCTACCGTGCCGAGTTGGGTGATTGTTGTGACAACCAGATTGTGATCACTGTAGGGCTAGATAAGTGCCTGCTAGTGTATCCCCTCCCAGAGTTCGAGGAGATCGAACGGAAACTGGTCAAGTTGCCCGCACTGAACAAGAAGGCTAAGCGTCTACAGCGTCTGCTGATTGGTCATGCCACCGAATGCGAAATGGATGGGCAGGGCCGTTTCCTGATACCCGAACCACTGCGGCGTTTTGCAGGACTGGATAAGCGGGTTGTCTTGATAGGGCAGGGCAATAAATTCGAGGTATGGGATGAGGACGGCTGGATTAAAGCCAGGGATGAGTGGATAGATGAGGAGCAGTCGGACGAGGCTGAGTTGCCGCCAGAACTTGGCATGCTATCGCTGTGAGTGATGCAGCGCCGTTCACTCACGCAACTGTGTTGCTTGACCAAGCGGTAGAGCCTCTTGGCATCGATTCGAACGCTCTGGTAGTCGACTGTACCTTCGGCCGTGGAGGGCACAGTCGCAGGATTCTTCAGGCTTTGGGCCCAGAGGGTAAATTGCTGGCCATGGACAAGGATCCGGCTGCCATTGCCTTTGCAGAGGCCAGCGGGTTGTCGAGGGACCCGCGCATCAGTCTGCAACATGGAAGTTTTGCCGACCTTAAGAAGCAGGTTGAATCACTCGGATGGATGGGGAAAGTGAGTGGGGTGTTGCTGGATCTCGGTGTCTCCTCGCCACAGCTTGATGTGGCGGAGAGGGGGTTTAGTTTTATGCGTGACGGCCCATTGGATATGCGCATGAATACAGCCGATGGCGAAACTGCCGCTGAATGGTTGGGTCGAGTACCGGAGACCGAACTGGCACTCGCCTTACGTACATACGGTGAGGAGCGCTTCGCCCGACGTATTGCAAGTGCCATTGCCCAGCGTCGCAAGGAGCGGCCCATTGTCACCACGGCTGATCTGGTCAGCATCATCGAAGTGGCCGTGCCGACCCGCGAGAAGGGCAAGCACCCCGCGACCCGCAGTTTTCAGGCAATAAGAATAGTCATCAACCGAGAACTTGCCGAACTTGAGTCCGTATTGAAACAGACACTTGACGTGTTGAAACCCGGCGGGCGTCTTGCGGTGATTTCGTTTCATTCGCTGGAAGACCGAATCGTGAAGCGCTTCATGCGTGATGAGGAGCGGGGGGGGGGCGCGGAGTGGATACACCTCGTCCAGGGACGGCCACTGGGGCGTATGAAAAGGGTAGGCAAGGCCATTATGCCGGGTCCTGAAGAAGTTCGACTCAACCCCAGGGCCCGCAGCGCCGTACTGCGTGTTGCCGAAAGAGTTTCGACATGAGGGTGTTGTTGCTGTTGATCTTCATAGCGGTGGCTTCCGCGTTGGGTGTGGTTTACATGAAACACCGTACCCGCATGCTATTTGCTGAATTTCAGCGCGAACAGCAAGTAATTGACGTCTATGAGGAAGAACTAGCCCAGTTGCAACGGGAGCAAAACACGTGGTCCGAGCGCAGTCGCATTGAACGGGCGGCGAGAACCAGTTTGGGCATGGCGTTTCCGGCCAGAGAATCCGTTATTTCGATCAAACCTTGAATGGAAAATTCACCATGCTGATGATCCGACCGAAAAAGACAGAGCAGGACTATGGCATGCGTTGGCGCGTCTTGCTTGGAACGCTACTAGCGTCCCTGACCATTCTGATTGGCCGCGCTGTGGATTTGCAGGTAATGGATAAGCAGTTTCTGAAGCATCAGGGTGATCTGCGTCACGTCGGTATTATGCCGGTGACAGCGTACCGTGGGCGGATTACTGACAGGAATGGTGAGCTTCTCGCGGTCAGCACCCCCGTCAAATCCATTTGGGTAAACCCCAAGGAGTTTCTCAAGTCGAGCGTTCCTCAAGACAAGTTGAAAGCATTCGCAGGCCACCTCGGGCTGGCTGTCGATGAGGTTATTGATCGGATTGGTCACGATGAAAGACGGGCCTTCTCCTATATCAAGCGTCGCATGGCTCCGGAGCAGGCAGATCTGGTTCTGGGTCTCGGCTTACCGGGTGTGTATGCCGAGCGTGAATACCGGCGCTACTATCCGACCGGGGAAGTGACTGCCCATCTGCTAGGGCTGACCGACGTGAATGACAAGGGGCAGGAGGGCATGGAGCTCGCCTTTGATAGCTCCTTGCGGGGTGTAGACGGTGCACGAAGGGCGGTGAGGGACGGCAAGCGCCGGATCATCGAAAAGATGGAAGATATTCGCCAGCCAGTCCCTGGCAAGGATCTCACGTTGAGCATTGATGAGCGGCTACAGTACATCGCTAACCGTGAGCTCAAGGACGCAGTGATTCGCCACAAGGCCCGATCCGGAACGCTGGCGATGCTGGATGCCCAGACCGGTGAGGTATTGGCTATGGCCAATCAGCCAGCTTTCAATCCTAACAATCGCAGCAACACACATTCCGAGGCCTCCCGCAATCGGGCTATTACCGATCTCTACGAACCCGGCTCTACCATGAAGCCCTTCGCGGTGGCTTGTGCTCTGGAATTGGGACTTACCCATCCTCACGCCGTATTCAATACCAACGGCGGGATGATGCACGTCGGTAGCAACGTGGTGAAGGATGTCCACAGCTATGGCAGCATGGATGTGACCAAAATTCTGCAGAAATCCAGCAATGTTGGGGTTACCAAAATAGCGTTGAGCGTACCACCACGGAAGTTTTGGGCCTTCTACAATAATCTCGGTTTCGGTCAACCCTTGGAAACAGGTTACCCAGGTGAAGCGCGTGGCCGATTATCCGACTACCACGGTTGGAATGCCTTCGAGCAGGCCACTCTGTCGTTTGGTTATGGTGTTGCGGCATCAACCTTGCAGTTGTCGCGTGCCTATGGCGCACTGGCCAACGATGGTGTCATCCCGATGGTCAGTCTCGTAAAGCAGGATGAACCCCCGCAATCTCACCGCATCATGTCGGCCAAGACGGCCATAGCGGTCAGAACCATGCTGGAGACGGTAGTCAGCAAGGAAGGGACTGCCATCCAGGCCGCAGTGCCAGGGTACCGGGTGGCGGGCAAGACCGGCACTGTCAAAAAGATTGGCGCACATGGCTACTCCGCAAACCTTTATAACGCTGTATTTGCCGGTATTGCACCGGCCAGCAACCCCCGAATTGTTATGGTCGTCATGATTGATGAGCCCTCTGCAGGTGACTACTATGGAGGCGTGGTTGCAGCCCCGGTGTTCTCGAAGGTGATGGGTGAAGCACTCAGGTTGCTCAATATCGCACCTGATGATCCGGTGACGCCCATCATGGCTGCCCGCCAAGATGATCCCGCGTGATCAATCAGGCGTTGGAATGTCCGAGAGACCTTGCCCTGAGCGAGATCCTCTTGGGTATGGCCGACGATTTGGCAGACCTTACGGCGAGTAGGGCCTCTATTCGCATCCGGGGTCTGCAGCATGATAGTCGCAAGGTGCGGCCGGGCGATCTGTTCGTCGCCCTTAATGGCGAGCATAGCCACGGCCTGTCCCATCTCTCAGAGGCCATCAACAACGGTTGTGTGGCGGTTATTTATGATCCGGAAGGTGCCGATTCTTTGGTGCCCGCGTGTTCCCATATTCCTTGTCTGGCGGTCACTGCTCTACCTCAAAAGTTGGGCGGCTTGGCCGCTCGATTCTTTGCCGAACCTTCCCGTGATCTTGAGGTCGTCGGCATCACCGGCACCAATGGTAAAACCTCGTGCAGCCACTTTCTGGTCACTGCGTTGGACGCTGAATGTAAAGCCGCAGTCGTGGGAACATTAGGCTGGGGTAGGCCGGGTCAACTTGAGGCGACAACACATACCACGCCAGATGCCATTGAAATTCAGAGGATTCTCAGTCAATTACATGAGGAAGGCTATCAGTATCTGGCAATGGAGGCCTCGTCCCATGGATTGGTGCAGGGGCGACTCAATGGCGTCCGTTTCAAGGGAGCGCTCTACACCAACTTTTCCCGTGATCACCTTGATTATCACGGCACCATGGCCGCTTATCTTGACGCCAAATTACACCTGCTGGACTGGCCAGATCTTGAGTTCGTTGTATTCAATGCGGGTGACTCGATAGGGGATGCGGTATTACACCGGGTGAGGCGTTCGGTTTCCCTCATCGGATTTACTGTGGGTGGTCGCGCGGTTGCCGCAGGGTTTCCGTTGGTTTCTGCAGGTGAAGTCTGTCATCTCACAACCGGTTTGCGTTTTGCACTCAGCTACGGCCAGCAGACCGCTTGGGTCGAGGCGCCGGTGTTCGGTGATTTCAATGTTGAAAATCTCGTTGCAACAGCCGCAGTACTGATAGCCTTGGGCCGAACGTTGCCAGAGGCGGCGGCGGCAGTCAGTCGGGTCTCTGCTGTACCGGGGCGGATGGAACATGTAGGTTTGGGGGGACGCAATGCCGTTATCGACTATGCTCATACCCCCGAGGCGCTTGCGAGTGTGCTGAAGAGTCTGGCCCGACATTGCGTGGGGCGCCTCTGCGTCGTATTCGGCTGTGGTGGCGACCGCGATAAGGGTAAGCGACAACAGATGGGGGCCATTGCCGATCAGTATGCCGATCTTATTGTCCTGACCGATGACAACCCCCGTAATGAGGACGGTAACGATATAATTGCCTCAATTAGGGAGGGAATATCAGCGACTGATGTCAGCGTGATCCGGGATCGACGGACCGCTATTGACTATGCGCTGGCTCAGGCCCAACCCGATGATATTGTGCTAATTGCAGGAAAGGGGCACGAGACTACTCAGGAGATTCTGGGCTACAAATACCCTTTCAGCGATCGCACTGTAGCGGTTGAGACGCTAGAACGTCTTTTGGGACGATAAACGCGCCATGACAACGTCGTTTGCCACTGCTAAAAACCCAGTTAGTGGTGGTGCCGGCTTAATTGCGGATCTTTCCGCGCAGCCGGCCAACTTTATTACACATATACAGAGAGAGGGTTCAGTCGAGCAACGGACTGAGACAACCCTCCGCCAACAGGGGATCTCATGTTATTAACACTTGCTGATTGGTTGACGCAGTATTTTGACGGTTTCCGGGTTTTTCATTATTTAACGTTTCGAGGCATCCTCGGTACGCTTACCGCTCTGATTATATCTTTCATTGTTGGTCCGCCTATGATTCGGCAACTCAGCGAATACAAGATTGGCCAGAGCGTCAGGGATGACGGCCCCAAAAGTCACTTCTCAAAGGCGGGAACCCCGACTATGGGGGGTGCGCTAATTCTGGTTGCAGTTGCCCTCAGCACACTGCTCTGGTCCGATCTCAGCAATCGGTATGTCTGGGTCACCCTTCTGGTGACGCTGGGGTTCGGCGTAATTGGTTTTGTTGATGATTACAAGAAACTGGTGCTTAAAAATAGCAAGGGGCTGGCTGCCCGTCATAAATATCTGTGGCAGTCCATTTTCGGCGTTGCTGCCGCGACTTTTCTCTACACAACCGCTACAGCCCCGGCTGAAACCACTTTCATCATCCCGTTTTTCAAACAGTTTGCCTGGAGTATGGGGCTGGCCTACCCGGTACTCACATACTTCGTGGTTGTGGGCACCAGTAACGCTGTCAACCTGACGGATGGTCTCGACGGTCTGGCCATTATGCCGACTGTGCTGGTATCAGGTGGCCTGGCCGTTTTTGCTTATGTCTCAGGTAATGCCGTATTTGCGGAATACCTCGGCATCCCCCATGTTCCGTTAGCAGGCGAACTGGTAGTGTTCTGCAGCGCGTTAGTCGGCGCTGGCCTCGGCTTCCTCTGGTTTAATGCCTATCCTGCCATGGTTTTCATGGGTGATGTGGGTGCCTTGGCGCTGGGTGCTGCTCTTGGCATCGTGGCTGTGCTAGTGCGTCAGGAAATTGTTCTGATGATCATGGGCGGTGTGTTTGTGATGGAGACGCTTTCGGTCATGATCCAGGTACTGTCTTTCAAGTTGACAGGCAAACGTATCTTTCGTATGGCGCCAATCCATCACCATTTCGAGCTGAAAGGCTGGCCAGAACCCCGTGTGATCGTCCGCTTCTGGATCATCTCCGTAATACTGGTGCTTATTGGGCTTGCTACCCTGAAACTGAGATAAATCATGGCAGTTGCTGATTCCCATGCGGGTGAAGTAACCCCTGACGCGCTAGAGCGGTTGGGTATTTCGGTTGCGTCGGCGGTGCTGATTGTCGGGCTGGGGAAAACGGGCTATTCAATTGCTCATTTCCTGGCCCGCCATGGCATACGCTTTGCCATAACCGACACCCGCAAGGAACCACCGTCACTAAAGGCATTCAGTGAGGCATTCCCTGATGCTGCAGTGTTCATCAATGGCTTTGAGGCCTCCGCCTTTGCCGCCGCGACTCATCTGATTGTCAGCCCAGGTGTTTCCCTTGATGAACCGCTAATCGCTGAAGCTCTTCATCATGGCGTTCCCGTGTTGGGCGATCTCGATCTGTTCGCCTGCAGCGCGAGGGCTCCGGTCATCGCCATCACGGGTTCCAATGGTAAAAGTACCGTGACCACACTGGTTGGCCTGATGGCACAAAATGCCGGTCGGCAAGTCCGTGTT
>JBILXN010000050.1:0-13123 GCA_044378425.1 Methylococcaceae bacterium | reverse complement strand
TCAATAGCCCCGCCGGTGTGGTCGGCAAGGAGGCCGCTGTGGCAGTCGCTACCATCTCGGGTTGGGGTTTTCCGGTCACGCTGGAGCAGATGCAGATGCTGGCGCGGGAAATGGGCGAATCGACCCTGTTTGCCCGCACCGGTGGCGCCCCTTCGCTGGCGGTGGGTATGGCGAGCCTGTTTGCGAGTGCCTTTGGCGAGAGTCTGCTGGCGCTTTGGTATCACTTCGCCATCATGTTCGAGGCGCTGTTCATTCTGACCACGCTTGATGCCGGTACCCGGGTTGCCCGTTTCATGTTGCAGGATGTGCTGGGTAATTGGATTCCGGCGCTGGGCCGGACCTCCTGGTATCCCGGCGTGATCCTGACCAGTGCGATGGTGGTGACCGGCTGGGGCTATCTGCTCTATATCGGCGTCATTGATCCTCTGGGTGGCATCAACAGCCTGTGGCCGCTATTCGGGATTGCCAACCAGATGCTGGCGGGCATCGCCCTTTGTGTGGCAACCACGATCATTGTCAAAAGTGGCAAGTTACGGTACGCCTGGGTGACCGGGGTGCCCTTGGTCTGGTTACTGATCGTGACCAGTACCGCCGCCTGGCAGAAGCTGTTCAGCCCGGAGTTAAGGATCGGTTTTTTTGCTCATGCAAAGGATTTATCCGACAAACTGGCGGGTGGGCTGCTGCCGTCTGAACAGGCTGCCAACGCGCCGCAGTTGATTTTTAACGATTATCTGGATGCTGGTCTGACGCTGTTGTTTATTGCGGTGTCCTGGATATTGGCGGGGGATACTCTGCGGGTTTGCTTCAGAATTGTGACCCAACGGTCGCATCCGCCCTCCAGTGAAACCGATCCTGTGCCTACCCGACGGGTCGAGGGCTGGGCGCGGGATTGATGAGTGGCCTTTCGCCTGGAGCCTGAATCGCCCGGTTTTCGGTTAGAATCGCCCACTTTAACGACTCTATGGATCATTCGTCTTGACCTACACTGCTACTCCCGTTGCTCTGATACCCGAATGGGCGGAACAGTCCGCCGTGCTTCTGGCCTGGCCCTATGCCGAAGGCGATTTCAGTCGCTGGTTGTCTGCTGTGGAAGATACCTACACCCGCATCGCCAGCGAAATTGCCCGCCGTCAAATCGTCATTGTTGCGTGTCGCAGTGAGCGTCACCGTGATGCCATTCTCGAACGCCTCGGCGCCGGCCACTGCACTCTGGAGCGGGTGCGATGTGTGGTCTTGCCCTATAACGATGTCTGGGTTCGAGATACGGCGCCGCTGACAGTGGCTACTGGTGATGGGGCCGTCAGCCTGCTGGATTTTCGTTTCAACGGCTGGGGTGGAAAGTACGAGCATGCCGACGATGCCGCGCTGGCTCAGCGGCTGCATGCGACCGGCATACTTGGCGATATCCCTAGACTGGCGGTTGATTTTGTGCTTGAGGGTGGCAGCATCGAAACCGATGGCCAGTCTACGGTCATGACAACCCGCCGCTGTCTGCTCAATCCCAATCGCAATCCGGCCTTTGATCAGGCTCAGATCGAATCTGAGTTGCGCATCCGCCTCGGCGCGGAAAAAATTCTTTGGCTGGCGCATGGTCATGCCGAGGGCGACGATACCGACGCCCATATTGACACCTTGGCCCGGTTTTGCTCGCCAGATACGATCGCCTATACCGCCTGCGACGATCCCGCCGATCCGCTCTATGCGGAGTTTCAGGCGATGGCGGCCCAGTTGCAGTCATTTAGTTCAGCGTCAGGCAAGGCCTACAGGCTGGTGCCTTTGCCCATGCCTGCCGTCATTCGCAGCGAGGACGGTGATCGTCTGCCAGCGACCTACGCCAACTTTCTCATCATCAACGATGCGGTATTGGTGCCGGTCTATAACGATGAAGCTGCTGACCAACTAGCGCTGGAGCGTCTCGCAGACTGTTTCCCGGACCGTGAGATTGTTGCTATTGATTGTCTGCCGCTGATTCGCCAGTACGGCAGTCTGCATTGCATGACCATGCAGTTTCCTGCCACCGTTTCTGTGAGTTGATATCTTATGTCTTCCCTTCTTAAGGTGGGCTTCATTCAGCAAGCCTGCATGGACGCAGATCCCGCTATCAATCTTGCGACGTCCATTCAGGGTGTCCGGGAGGCTGCCGCTCAAGGCGCAAAACTGGTTGTGCTGCCTGAGTTACACCTCGGCCCCTATTTCTGCCAGACCGAGGATACCGCGCGGTTTGATCTGGCTGAACCGATTCCGGGCCCTACCACCGAGCAGCTTGCGGGTTTGGCCAGGGAACTGGATCTGGTGATCGTGGCATCCCTGTTCGAGCGTCGTGCGCCGGGGTTGTACCACAATACCGCGGTAGTGCTTGAGCGTGATGGCCGGTTGGCCGGTAAATATCGCAAAATGCACATTCCCGATGATCCCGGGTATTACGAGAAGTTTTATTTCACTCCGGGCGATCTTGGGTTTTCGCCTATTTCTACCTCTGTCGGCAAACTGGGTGTACTGGTGTGTTGGGATCAATGGTATCCGGAGGCCGCCCGCCTGATGGCTTTGGCCGGTGCTGATCTTTTGATTTATCCCACGGCCATTGGCTGGAATCCTGATGATGAGCCGGCCGAACAGCAGCGCCAGCTGGATGCCTGGATCACCGTTCAGCGCGGCCATGCCGTGGCCAACGGGCTGCCGGTCATTGCGTGTAATAGAATTGGTCGCGAGCCTGATCCGAGCGGGCAAAGCAAAGGAATACAGTTCTGGGGCAACAGTTTTGCGGCGGGGCCGCAGGGCGAGTTTCTCTGCCAAGCCGATAGCCTGAAGAGCGGGGTACTCATGGTTGAGCTGGATCGCCAGCGTTCGGAGGGTGTGCGCCGAATTTGGCCGTTTCTGCGGGATCGCAGGATAGAGGCTTATGAGGGAATAACCCGTCGGTTCCTGGACTGATAAACCGATAATCGAATTAAGCGGCAGGTTCGCCGCAAATAGCGGGGCTGGCTTGAAATCAAGCGGCAGCCCCGTGCTGTTCAGCGATTTAGATGCTGAATTCCATGGGGTCGTGACCCTGATCAATAAGGGCCTGCATCCAGCGTGGTTTCATACCGCGACCCGTCCAGGTTTCCTGATGGTTGTTAGGGTTGCGGTATTTGGGTTCGACCTTGCTGCCTTTCCTCGTGGAAACACTTTTGGCGCCATCATTGATTTCGACGTTAACGCCAATAGAATTAGCGAGTTCCCTGATTTGATTGATAATTTCCTTACGTTTACCTTCCTGTTTCTGTCTGAGTGCCTTTTGGGCATTCTCAAGCAGGCTGGCAAGTTGTGCTTCTGACATATCATGTAGATCTGTGCTCATATTTACCTCTTGGCTAATTGCATATATATAGATTAAGGAACATGTTACCGGCTGAGAGTATATTGCATTTTTTATTTTGTGCAAATAGCCAATACACATTCCGTTTGAAAGCTAATTTTAGTTCGACGCTAACGCGGTGGGGTTGCACCGGCCTTGCAAAAACTAAATATCTGAAGCACACGGTTCAATAACCCGCTTCGAGTGTACTGTTTTCGCGGTTGATCGAACGTCAAGAGGTTGATCGGCCCCGTTGCTTTGTTTAGCGGAGTAATGGTGCGTGGTAACGGTGATGCCAGGGAGTTTGAATAGGATCCTGTACAGCCTGTTGTTTGCCCTTTACAGTTGTTGACATGATGGATTTATCGAATTGACGCTCCAAGTAATGAATCAAATAACCCAGCCTTCCAACAGGAAATACTCGCCCTTTCTCCCTGAAGTGTCGATCCGGCCAGGGCCGCCAGTGCTATGGCGTGGTCTGCGTGGTTGTGGTGATGCCTTGGCGCTGGCGTCGGCGGTGCGAGCGGATAATCGTCTGTATCTGGTTGTGGTTGAGGATACCCAAACGGCGGTAAGGCTGGAGCATGAAATCCAGTTTTTTCTGGGCGGTTCTGTGCCAGTGCTGCATTTTCCGGACTGGGAAACACTACCCTATGATGTTTTCGCGCCATTACCCGAGATTGTTTCTGAGCGATTAAAAACGCTCTCGCTGTTGTCAAGAACAGGGCGGGGTATCTTGTTGACGCCGGCTGCCACCTTGATGCAACGGCTAAGTCCTCGCAGTCATGTGTTGGGTAATACCTTCGTCCTCAAGCCCGGTAGCCCGATTAATCTGGAAGAGACTCGTAATCGACTGGAGAGTGTCAGTTATCACTGCGTTAATCAGGTTCTCCAGCACGGCGAGTTTGCGGTACGCGGTTCGATACTGGATCTCTTTCCTATGGGCAGTGCTGTACCTTACCGCATCGAGTTATTCGATGATGAGGTCGAGTCGATTCGTACCTTTGATCCCGAAACACAACGGTCCGCAGATAAGGTGGGTGACATAAACCTTTTTCCTGCCAGGGAGTTTCCGTTTGATGATGCGGCTATCAAACGCTTTCGGCAGGCTTTTCGTACGCAATTTCCCGAGGCATCGGCTAGCAATCCTTTGTATCAGGATATCAGCAAGGGAGTTGCTGCCGGCGGTGCGGATTACTATTTGCCGCTATTCGTCGAGCATACCGAGACCCTTTTTGACTATCTTCCGCAACAGACCACCATCGTGTTGCATGGACCGATCGAACAGGCTGCCACCCAATTCTTTGCTGATACTGAAGCGCGCTATCAGCAGCGTAAAGCCTATATCGACAAACCACCTCTGCCGCCCGAGCAGTTATTTCTGGATCCTGCCGCCCTGCAGACCCGCCTGGCGCGATACCCACGTATTCTCATAGAAAGGGGAGGGCAAACTGACACGGTATCCGAGGGTGAAGCCGTTCAGGTCACGATTTTTGAATGCAGGGAATTGCCTCCGATAGCGCTGGACCCTAAGCACAAAGAGCCAGCGAAGGAGTTGCAATCCCTCGTCGCCGGACTGGGGGGGCGTACGCTATTTGTGGCGGAAACAGCCGGTCATCGCGAAGCCTTGCTGGAAAACCTCGCACGCATTCAGATCAAGCCCAAGGTGGTTGATCACTGGCAGCAGTTTAGTGAGGGGAGCGATCGGATCTGCCTGGTGGTTGCGCCTATGGATCATGGCTTGCTGCTTGATGATCCTGCGCTGGCCATCATAACCGAGACCCAACTGTCGGGCGAACGGGTTCAGCAGCGCCGCAGACGGCGCACAGGCGGTGGGTATAAGCTGGATCAACTGCTGCGTAACCTTGAGGAACTCGAAATCGGCGCGCCTGTGGTACACCAAGATCATGGTGTCGGTCGCTTCATGGGGCTCACCAAACTCACCGTTGGCGGCATTGATGCTGAGTTCCTGACGCTGGAATATGCCCATCAGGACACGCTTTATGTACCGGTATCATCGCTGCACCTGATCGGCCGCTACAGTGGCGCCAGCCCTGAATCGGCCCCCCTGCATCGCTTGGGTGGCGAGCAATGGCAAAAGGCCCGACGCAAGGCGCTGGAGCGGGTGAGGGACGTGGCGGCCGAGTTGCTGGATATCTACGCCAAGCGGGCAGCCCGGCAGGGCGCCAGTCTGACCCTCATCACCGATGAGTATGCCAATTTTGCCGCAGGCTTTCCGTTTGAGGAGACGCCGGATCAGGAGACAGCCATTCTTGATGTGATCAAGGACCTCGCGTCTGCTCAGCCCATGGATAGGGTGGTGTGTGGCGACGTCGGGTTCGGCAAGACTGAAGTCGCCATGCGCGCTGCCTTTATTGCGGTGCAAAACGGCAGACAAGTTGCGGTTCTCGTGCCAACAACCCTGCTGGCGCAGCAGCATTACCAGAATTTCAGAGATCGCTATGCCGACTGGCCCATCAGGGTCGAGACCCTGTCACGTTTCGTCGGCAAAAAACAGCAGGACCAGGTCATGGCCGAGTTGGCCGAGGGCAAAATCGACATCCTGATAGGCACCCATAAGATTCTGCAGAAAAGCGTTCAATTCAGGGATCTTGGCCTCGTCATCGTCGATGAGGAGCAGCGGTTCGGGGTCGCGCAGAAGGAGTACTTCAAGAAACTGCGGAGCGAGGTGGATTTCCTGACCTTAACGGCCACGCCCATCCCGCGAACCTTGAATATGGCCATGTCCGGCTTGCGTGATATATCAATCATTGCCACCCCTCCACCGAATCGCCATGCGATCAAAACCTTCATCAGTGAGTGGGATGGTGCCCTGATTCAAGAGGCCATACTGCGTGAAATCAAACGCGGCGGGCAGGTTTATTTCCTGCACAACAAGATCGAAACCATGGAGAAAATGGCGCGCGATCTTGAGGGCATGATACCGCTGGCCAGCATCCGCATCGCCCACGGGCAAATGCCTGAGCGAGAGCTTGAGCAGATCATGCTCGATTTCTACCATCAGCGCTTCAACGTTCTGCTCTGCACCACCATTATCGAGAGCGGTATTGACGTGCCCAGCGCCAACACCATCATTATCAATCGCGCGGACAAGCTGGGTTTATCCCAGTTGCATCAGATACGCGGACGGGTGGGCCGCTCTCACCACCGCGCCTATGCTTATCTGGTTGTGCCACCTAAAGGCCTGATGACGACCGATGCGACCCGCCGACTTGAGGCTATCGACGCTTCGGGGGAATTGGGGGCGGGCTTCATACTGTCCTCGCATGATCTCGAAATTCGCGGGGCAGGTGAGTTGCTGGGAGGCGAGCAGAGCGGGCAGATCCAGGAGATTGGATTGTCTCTTTACACCGAACTACTGGAACGTGCCGTCAAGGCCCTGCAATCTGGCCGACAACCAGAGATTGACCTGATGCCGCATGAAGCCGGCCCGGAGATTGACCTGCAAAGCCCCGCCCTGATCCCGGAAACCTATCTTGGCGATGTGCATACCCGGTTGGTCTTGTACAAGCGCATTGCCAACGCCCGTAGCCATGAGGATCTGCGTGCGCTTCAAGTGGAAATGATTGACCGCTTTGGCCTCTTGCCCCCGGCTACCAAAACGCTGTTTGCGATGGCTGAACTCAAATTGCAGGCGGAAAAACTGGGTATACGTAAAATCGAGGCCGGTGCGATGGGCGGGCGGATCTTGTTTCACCCAAACCCGGATATTGATCCCATGAAGGTCATCCACCTCATTCAGGCTCAAGCGCAGACCTACACGCTGGATGGGCCGGAGCGACTGCGATTCACCTGTCCGCTGGAGACAGCAGAGGCCAGAGTCGGCTTTCTAGAGGCTTTACTGGGTCTTTTAGGGGGGTGAGTCCTGAGTCGTGGGCGAAGAAAGAATGTCTTGTCTTGTATGCGGTGCGGTATTCGCGCATAATGCGGACTTCATCAGCTTGACCCATGTAAGCTGTAGCCAGAGTTCAATGGCGAGTCTCGTCGGTCCCCCCGCAACGATAAGCTGCAAACCCCGCCAGGCCCGGAAGGGAGCAACGGTAGCAACCGATTCGTGTGCCGGGGTGCGGCTGGCGAGACTTGCCACCCCTTCGCTTCCGATCTTCAAAACCCATTACGGGACTGACTCGCCATGGCCTATCAGGCTTTAGCCCGCAAGTGGCGTCCCCGCAACTTCAGCGAAATAGTCGGCCAGGATCATGTGGTTCGCGCGTTGACCCATGCCCTTGAATTCGACCGTTTACACCATGCCTACCTCTTTACTGGAACCCGCGGCGTAGGTAAGACGACCATTGCCCGGATCCTGGCCAAGGCCATGAACTGCGAATCGCTAAAAGGCGCTGATCCTTGTGGTCTATGCCAGGTGTGTCGGGAACTGGATGAGGGCCGTTTCGTGGATTTGGTCGAGGTCGATGCAGCGTCGCGTACCAAGGTCGAGGATACCCGCGAGTTACTTGACAATGTGTTATACGCACCCAGTCAGGGCCGCTACAAGGTCTACCTGATCGACGAAGTACACATGCTTTCGGCCCATAGCTTCAATGCCCTACTGAAGACGCTCGAAGAGCCGCCACCTCATGTCAAGTTTCTGTTGGCGACGACAGACCCGCAAAAGATTCCAGTCACTGTCCTGTCCCGCTGTCTGCAATTCAATCTTAAGCGATTAACTCCTGACCAGATACGGGGCCAGATGGAGACCATACTCCATCAGGAGGCGATCAGCTTCGAAGCCAATGCCATCAAGTCGCTGGCTCGTGCCGCAGACGGTTCCCTGCGTGATGGACTGAGTCTGATGGATCAGGCAATTGTCCATGGCGGCGGCAGTCTCAGTGAAGCGACGGTGACTGCCATGCTAGGTACCGTGGCGCGAAGCCCTATATTCGAATTGCTAGAGGCTGTGATCGTCCATGATGCACCAAGATTGCTCGAGCAGATTGACATCATGGCCGAGCGTGCCCCTGATTTCGGCGATGTACTGCAGCAGTTGCTGGTGATTCTTCACCATGCCGCCCTGGCGCAATGGGCGCCGGAGGCTGTCAGGCGGGATGATGACGCCGACCGTATCCTCGCGCTGGCTGAAAGCGTTTCCCAGGAAGACATTCAACTGTTCTATCAGATAGGCCTGATCGGCCAGCGTGACCTCCCTCTGGCACCCGATCTCCGTTGCGGCTTCGAAATGGTTATGCTGCGGATGCTCGCGTTCAGGCCGACGACGGTAGCCGCTCATACCGCCCGCGGGACTGCCCCCGATCAGGGAGCGCGTCCTGACACTCCGGCCCGACCGGCCATGCCGGTGAAAACCCGGCCAATCACAGGGCCCGAACTCGTTCCGATGCCGGAGTCTCGGCAGTCGCCCGTCCCGCCATTGCCCCGACCCGCAGCAGAACCGCCTGCCGCAGCGCCGGTGCCGGCTATCGCTGGAGTCAAGGTGGGAGACTGGCCGGCGTTGATCCGTGCGATGGGGCTTACCGCCATGACCCGTGAACTTGCCAATAACTGTGTACTGCAGACAATTGATGAATCGTCCTGCGTCCTCTCATTAGAACCCCGGCTGGCCCACCTGCGGGGGCGCAGTTCCGAGACAGGGTTAGAGAAAGCCTTGCAGTCATATTTTAATCGGCCTGTTGCGCTGACCATCAACATGCAGGCGCCTGCTGTCGAAACCCCGGCGACCCTGATCCAGCGTGAGCGCGAGGATCGCCAGCGAAGCGCCGAAACCGACATTGAGCAGGACGAGACGGTACGTGCTTTGAAGCAGCAGCTCGGCGCCCGCATCATTCCCGGCAGCATAAAACCCATCTAGTGAATCTGGAATTCGTTTGGAGCAAGCACCCATGAAAAATCCTTTGGCTGGCCTGATGCAACAGGCTCAAAAAATGCAAGAGAACCTCAAGACCGTTCAGGATGAAATCGCTGCGATGCAGGTGCAGGGGGAGTCGGGTGGGGGTCTCGTCAAAGTCACCCTTAACGGCAAGCGACTGGTGCAACGGATTGAAATTGATGACAGCCTGGTCAAGGAAGACCGAGATATGCTGGAGGATCTGGTGGCCGCCGCGTTCAATGACGCCGTCAATAAGGTCAACACGATGAAGCAGGATAAAATGGCCTCTCTCACTGGTGGGATCGAACTGCCCCCCGGCTTCAAGCTACCCTTCTAAAGTTCTCGGCGTTTCATTTCATGCAGCAGACCGGCGCCTTAGCTCAGTTGATGCGTGCTCTGCGTTGTTTGCCGGGCGTGGGTCCGAAGTCCGCGCAGCGAATGACGTTTCATCTGTTGCAACGCGATGCCGCCGGCGCGCGCCATCTGGCAGAATCCTTGCTGGCGGCACTGGATCGGATAGGCCATTGCAGCCAGTGTCGGACGCTGACTGAGGGCGATATCTGCCAGATCTGTGCCAGCCCCAAGCGAGAGCAGGCGCTGTTGTGCGTGGTGGAATCACCTGCCGAAGTCTTTGCCATTGAGCAGGCGACAGGGTTCAAAGGTCTGTTCTTTGTGCTACACGGTCGGTTATCGCCGCTGGACGGCATAGGCCCTGGCGAGTTGCGGCTTGACCTGTTGGATGCCCGTTTTCGAACCGGTGGGGTGACGGAAGTCATTCTCGCCACCAATACCACAGTAGAAGGCGAGGCCACGGCACACTATATTCACGAATTAGCCCGCCAGCATGGTATCACTACCAGCCGGATTGCCTATGGCATGCCATTCGGAGGTGAACTTGAATATGTCGACGGCGCGACCCTGTCGCACGCCTTTAACGGTCGGAAAGCATTCTAGGCCCATACGTTCTGCAGGCAGCTATCCGCCCATTATTCTGTCAGTAGGAGCCCAGCATGAGTGATTGTCTATTCTGCAAGATGGTATCCGGCGAGATCAGGCCGGATGTGGTATTCGAGAGCGATCAGGTGCTGGCTTTCCGCGATATCCGTCCGCAAGCGCAGGTGCATGTTCTGGTCATACCCAAACAGCACATCGCAACGCTGGATGATTTCCCAGATGATAATCCGACACTGGCAGCAGCGTTGTTCGATGCTGTCAAACGGGTAGCGAGACAGGAGGATATTGCCACCGCTGGCTACCGCACCGTGATTAACTGCCGGGACGATGGTGGGCAGGAGGTGTACCACCTGCATATCCACCTTTTGGGTGGGCGGCGGCTCGCTTGGCCGCCGGGCTGAGTCTCCTTCCACAGGAAACCGGGGACTGAATGATTTTCGGTCCCCGCCTCTTGGTTACTGAGTTCCCGTACTAGGGGACCCCGAATCCGGATTAGTTCGTTTCACTCGCAGGGTTGAAATCGACGCCGAGGATGCTCCAGCTTTCTGATTTTGAAGCATCTTCACCCACCATCTTCACTGTGCAAGCGTAAAGTTTCTCTACCTGGCCTTTCTCCTTATCGGTCATTCTGACGCTAGAGCGAATCAGATACTGGCGATTGCCAAGGGCCCATGCTTCGTACTTGTCGTCCACGAACTGAGCGGTGTTATCCAGCTCACCCTCCTTCTTTACCGCATCGCGGCAATTTGCAAGAGCGAAGCCCGTGCGCTCGGTTAAAACTTCCATCTTGCCGAGGGGCTCGTTTTCCTCAATAGGCTTTTCAAAGAAGAGTTCCGACTTCACCACTGACATGACCAGCGGCATAATGGCCTTCTCCTGCAACATATAGAGCGCGCCGATAAACAGGACCAGGAACAGGACGGAGAATTTGCTGCGGAAGATTTTTGTCATGAAGTCTTTCATCGTGGGTGCCTTTTTCGTTTTAAGTCTGGATTTGGCAATGGGAAAACTCCACTGGCGCGGAGATTTTCCTGGACAAAGGGCGGGCAGTAAACGGTTTAGTTCCCGCGCCTGCTGTTTGTGACAAGCTTGGGTGTCATTTGTTTCCTGCAGCCTATCGGATTTCGGCAGAAATCCCGATAGGCTCGTTCTTGAATTCAGGCACACGGAGACCGTTTCAGTCATGAAAGACCCGAAAAAACTCATCATAGCCATTTCATCCCGGGCTTTGTTCGATCTTGATCAGTCGCATCGTATTTTCGAAGAGCATGGCAGAGAGGCTTTCTGCCGTTATCAGATTGAACACGAGGAGGAAACGCTGAAGCCAGGGGTCGCCTACCCGCTGGTCAAGAAGTTGCTGGCGATCAATCATGTGCTGCCTGAGCCGACGGTCGAGGTCATCCTGCTCTCCCGCAACAGCGCAGATACCGGATTGCGGGTATTCAACTCCATTCGTCAGCACCAGCTGGCGATTACCCGGGCAGCCTTTACCAGTGGTCAATCGCCCTTCAGCTACATTTCGGCCTTTGGTGCCGATCTGTTTCTGTCGTCCCATGCGGATGATGTCGGTCAGGCTCTGGCGGCAGGGCATGCGGCGGCGACCCTGCTCGAATCCAGAACTTCGGCGCAGTCCTCCGATCAACTCAGAATTGCCTTTGACGGTGATGCCGTGCTGTTTTCCGATGAATCCGAACGCATCTACCGGGAGCGCGGACTGGATGCCTTTACCGAGAATGAGATTGCCGAGGCAAGAAATCCCTTATCGGGCGGCCCGTTCAAGACGTTTCTTGCCACGTTGCATCATATTCAGGCGCTGTTCGACGCCGATGACTCTCCCATTCGCACCGCTCTGGTCACCGCACGGGCGGCACCAGCCCACGAGCGGGTTGTACGCACCTTACGGGCCTGGAATATTCGTATTGATGAGGCGATTTTTCTGGGGGGTATGGAAAAAGGCCCTTTCCTCCGTGCATTCGGCGCCGATATCTTCTTCGACGACCAGCAAAGCCACTGTACTTCGGCCCGTCAGCACGTTGCGACCGGGCATGTCCCACATGGTGTGGCTAACATGGCCGTCGATAACATTGAGTAGAGGGGGCTAGGCTGCCCCAAAAAGCCGGATCTGATCCGATAATGGGGCGAAGCGAATGAGCGTCCCCCGCTCGAAAGGGTGCATCCCCGGCAGGCGGGCAATCCACGGCGTTGCACCATCAGCGTCAATCTCGACCGAACCAGGCTGAAAATGGAGCAGCGTTTCATGGCCCAGGTACTCCGCCGCCACCACTCTCGCACTGAATCCGGGATCATCCTCGCCAACCAGATGCAGTGCTTCCGGACGAATACCGGCCATAACGACTTTCGCCGGCTGCCGTTCAGTCATGACCGCGATTGATTCGCCATTAATGGTGAGCTGGCAGACGCCAGATTCACCGCTCAGCAGCGTGGCTTCAAATAGATTCATCGGTGGGCTACCGATGAAGCCCGCGACAAAGCCGTTGGCCGGGGTCTCATACAGCGTCCTTGGATCTGCGACTTGCTGAATCCTGCCCTGATTCAACACGGTAATCCTCTCACCTAAGGTCATGGCCTCGATCTGATCATGGGTAACGTAGACCATGGTGGCGCCGGTACGCTGTTGCAGGTCACCGATTTCGGCCCTGACCTGAGCGCGCAGTTTGGCGTCAAGGTTGGAGAGCGGTTCATCCAGCAGGAACACGGAGGGCTCCCGCACCAGCGCCCGCCCCATTGCCACCCTTTGACGTTGGCCGCCGGACAGCTGACGGGGCAGGCGTTCCAGTACCGCGCCAAGATCAAGCAGGCCGGCCACCCAGTCCACCCGGCGCGCAATGTCGGCGGATTTAAGTTTACGCATCCGCAGGGGAAATGCCAGATTGGCCTTGACCGTCATGGTGGGGTAGAGCGCATAGTCCTGAAAGACCATGGCGATGTTGCGCGCTTGTGGACTGAGTAAATTGGCCACCCGACCGCCG
>JBILXN010000049.1:0-13180 GCA_044378425.1 Methylococcaceae bacterium | reverse complement strand
GTGCGCATGGGCGCGCGAGCGGTGGCGCTGGATTTGTATGCCGATGCCGATACCCGAATATCCGCCCAAGCGACTGCGGTGATAGCCGGTCTGGGCTATGGTTTCGACGGCGAAGCGCTACTGGCTGCCGCAAACCGACTTGCTCCGGCGGCGCATTATCCCTTGATCTATGGCAGCGGCCTGGATACCCAGCCGGATCTTCTGGATCGGCTGGCCCAGGGTCGTAAGCTACTGGGCAATCAGCCGGCCACACTCAGGCTCTGCCGGTCGCCCGAAGCGTTTTTTTTTACACTTGACCAACTCGGTATTCCCTATCCGGAACGTTGCCAGCAGTGGCCGGCAGACCCGCAAAACTGGCTGATCAAGGCGGGTTGCAGCGAGGGGGGCAAGCGTGTACGCTTCTGCGCCCATGCTCCTGCAGAGGCGGATGAGTACTATCAGCGACGGCTCACGGGTCAACCACTATCCGTGCTTTTTTTAGCTGATGGCCGTTCAGCCCAAATCGTTGGCTTCAATACCCAATGGACCGCAGCCCGGTCTGAGCGACCCTTTCTATTTTGTGGTGGGATCAACCGGGCGCCTCTGTCGTCAGCCCAGCGCGAGCAACTCCGGGTCTATGTGACTCGTCTTGTTCCGCATTTGATGCTTAAAGGATTGAATAGCCTTGATTTCATGCTGGATGACGAAACATGTCGCATCCTCGAGTTAAATTGCCGGCCTAGCGCGACCATGGCTCTGTACGATGCCGATTATCCGGACGGTTTGCTGGCTGCCCACATCCGGGCATGCCAAGGTCAGCTGGTGGGATCCGGACCAAAACAACATCCGGTGCGCGGTTTCCGGGTCATTTTTGCCCCGGATGATATCGAAATTCCCGACGCATTTGCCTGGCCCGACTGGTGCGCTGATCGACCCATATCCGGCAGCGTTATCCAGCGCACTGATGTGCTCTGCACGGTTGAGGCCGAGGCCGCTTCGCCCGCTTCGGTTGAGCAACTGATTCAGCATCGCAGCAACGAACTGATCCAGCGCCTTGGTGCGGCTGCAGGCGGCCATAATCCGAATTAACCCTACTCTTCTCAGTAACTCGCCCGGAGATTTAATCCATGCAATCGCACGTCAGCGTTAACGCTCACGCCCTCCCCATTGTCAAGTACATGATTGCCCATGCCGACCGGCTGCGGCTCAAGATCGACCGACTCCCCAATCACTGCACGGTCATTGATGCCGGCATTCAGGCGGTAGGTGGCCTGGAAGCGGGGCGGCTGATTGCCGAGGTCTGCATGGGCGGTCTCGGTAACGTCACCCTGACCCAGAATTCCCCCTTCCGCCGCTGGCCGACCATGGTGAATGTTCATAGCACCAACCCGGTATTTTCCTGTTTGGGCAGTCAGTACGCGGGCTGGAGCCTATCTCATGGCGAAGGCAAGACAGCCTTCTTTGCGCTGGGCTCGGGTCCCGCCCGCGCCATGGCCACCAAAATCAAGGATGGCGTTGAGAAACCGGTTGAAGACCTGTACGAAGAACTCGGTTATCGGGATGTTTGCGGTGAGACGGTCATCGTCATGGAAGTGGACAAGGTGCCGCCTGTCGAGGTAATCGACAAAATCGCCCGTGCCTGCAAGGTTGAGACCGACAGCGTACATGTCATTCTCACCCCCACCTCCAGTCTTGCCGGTGGCATGCAGGTTGTTAGCCGGGTATTGGAAGTGGCGCTGCACAAAGCACATTCCCTGCATTTCCCGCTCGGTAACATTATCGACGGCATGGCCTCGGCACCGGTTCCGCCTCCACACCCCAACTTCGTGAAGGCCATGGGTCGCACCAACGACGCCATCCTGTTCGGCGGTACCGTCCATCTGTTCGTCAAGGGCAGCAACGAGGCGGCAAAAGCACTGGCGGCTGAACTGCCCAGCTCGACCTCGCGTGATTACGGAAAACCCTTCGCCGAAGTCTTCAAGGATTATGGTTATGACTTTTTCAAGGTCGATGCCATGCTGTTCAGCCCGGCAAAAGTCATTGTCACCGCCGTGGAATCAGGCCATAGCTTCCACGCCGGCGCGCTGGACGAAGCCTTGCTGGATCGTTCCTTCGACGACTGATGGGCCGGATTGCCATTTTTACCGACGATCCCGGCTGGCATGGCAGACGGCTGGGGGAATCGCTGGCCGCCCGTGGTTACAGCGCCCGCTGTCTCAGCCTGACGACCTGCGGCATCAACATTGACGCCGAAGGGTCGCTAGTGCAGCTGCCAGGCTTCGAGGATGACCTGCCCGATGGCGTGTTTGTTCGGGGGGTACCGGGCGGCAGCCTTGAACAGGTGATCTTCTATCTGGATATCCTGCACGCTCTGAAACTACTGGGCATACCGGTTTACAACGACGGTCAGGCCATTGAGCGCACAGTAGACAAGGCCATGACCAGCTTTCTGCTGCACCGGGCGGGAATTGCCACACCCCCCACCTGGGTGCTAAGCGACCCGGCCGCTGCCCATGCGCTGGCGCAGAACGAGATCGACCGAGGACATAAGCTGGTGTCAAAGCCGCTGTTCGGTTCCCAGGGTGCAGGTTTACGGCGGTACGACGACAGGGATGATCTGGCCGGGCTTTCAGCCGACAACGGCCTCTTCTACCTGCAACGGTTTGTCGACTCCGGCGACCGCAACCACGACTTTCGTGTGTTCGTCATTGCAGGTCAAACTGTCGCTGCGATGCGCCGCTGCGGCATTACCTGGTTGAACAATGTTCACCAAGGTGCACGCTGTGAGCCAGTGCGACTCGATGACGTGAGGCTCTGCCGACTGGCAGAGGATGCCGTGAGAGTGCTGGAGATGAATTACGCTGGCGTCGACATCATCGCCGACGCACAAGGCCGCTACAGCGTTCTGGAAGTGAACAGCATCCCCGCCTGGAAGGGCTTGCAGGCTGTTACGGATCTGTCGCTGGCCGACCGGCTGGTTGATGACTTCCTGCCCCTCTGCCGCCCTTCTGCTGTTCGCGCCGCACTGAGCTCGTGAGCACATCCGACCTCCATACCCGCATGGTGATAGCGCGCTCGGCGTATCTCCGGGCCTGTAATCTGGAGTTGCGGGCGTTCAAGCCTGGAAACGTGAGCATCTATTCGGAAGGTCATGATATGACCGTCGCCGACTTTGAATTGAGCGCCGAGGTGAGTGCGCCGCACCTCTGCAATCCTGACATTCCGCTGGGTGAGCGGATATTCAACGCCATTGCCGCTACCTTCGACGCAGTGGGTTGCAATACCAATCTGGGGATCGTGCTGCTGGCCGCCCCGCTGATCCTGGCCTTCCAACACCAGCAACCGGGGGAATCATTACATCAAGCTGTAACGCGGATACTACAGACTACTACTCTGGCGGATGCCGAATGGGTTTATCAGGCCATTCGCCTCGCCCATCCTGGCGGGCTGGGCAAGGCGCCTGAGCAAGATGTTCACGCTGCGCCGGGGGTGACTTTGCTAGAGGCAATGCGACTGGCCGCAGACCGCGACAGCGTTGCCCGGCAATACACTGCTTCCTTCCATGATATTTTCCATTGCGCAATTCCGATGTATCATTCGAAGTTGTCCCAGTGGGACGATGAGGAATGGGCGACGGTGGCGGTATTTGTAGGCCTGCTTAGGCGATTTCCAGACAGTCATGTCGAACGCAAATTCGGCAGCAAGTGGTCTGGGGACGTAACTGGTAGGATGACCAGGATTGAAGAGGCTATCTCCGGTACAGATAGGCCACTGAGCTGCCTGAGGCTCCTGTGGGATGCGGACACTGAGTTTAAATCTCGCGGGATTAACCCAGGCACGACAGCCGACCTGACGGTGGCATGCCTGCTTGCCTTGGCTTTGAAACAAGGCTGACCGCTCTGCAAGAGTTCCGGCTTAAAGCAACAGTCAAGGCCATAACAATAAGACGTTCGCGCAACGTCCTTTCGGGGAGACATCCATAATGTCGATTCTTGAGAAGTTTTTTTCTTTCTTTAACAATGAAACTGAGGAGTTAGCAATGGGAAAAATCAACAAGCTGTTGGTCGGTGAAGCACTGTGTGGCGGTGGCAACGAAATCGCTCACGTTGACTTAATCATGGGGCCACGTGGCAGCGCGGCAGAAACCGCTTTCGCCAACTGCGTCACCAACAACAAGGATGGCTTCACCAGTCTGCTGGCAGTGGTTGCTCCCAACCTGCTGTGCAAGCCTGCTACCGTTATGTTCAACAAGGTCACCATCAAGAATGGCAAACAGGCCACTCAGATGTTTGGACCGGCACAGCGCGGTGTTGCAATGGCTGTTGCTGATTGCGTTGAAGATGGCACCATTCCCGCTGATGAAGCGGATGACCTGTTCATCTGTGTCGGCGTATTCATTCACTGGCTGGCTGAAGATGACGCCAAGATCCAGGATTACAACTACGAAGCGACCAAGCTGTCTATCAAGCGCGCTGTTGCAGGCGAGCCGAAGGCTGCTGACGTTGTAAAGCAGAAGGGTGAAGTTGAACACCCCTTCGCTGCGCACAAGTAAGCCGCATCGTCTAAAAGACGCTGCTCTGGAAACGGAGCAGCGTTTTTTTTGGTCTGCAGAAATCGCCAGGCTCAGCTCATGACATCAGTTAGCCGCCAGGGCCCGCAATTTTTCGGCGCCCAGCGCTCCGGCATGCAAGGCCGTTGCCAGCAGCACAGCAGAGAGCCCCATCAGTTTAAGCCTCTCGAGGTCCGACAGGTCTCTGACGCCTCCCGCCGCGATAAACTGGTGTCCTGCCCTGTGCTCGGCCAGCATGCGCTGCATACCCGCGAAATCGGGCCCACCCTCGGAGCCCACTCTGGAAAGGTTCATGAGTATGATCCGATCCGGCCACAGCTCGGGCCGCTCGAGCAAGGAAGTGGGGCCCAACACTTTTCCACCCATGTCATCCAGAGACAGAATGCAGTCCCGCCGTCTGTCCGCGAGCAAATCGACAGAGCGATCATCCAGCGACTCACTTCCTATCACGGGTGTGAACGGGTACGCCTTGAATTCCGGCAACATCCCGACGTCAGGCAACCCCTTATCCACCCAGAAACGCAACGAAGGAAAAGCCTCGGCAAGCTCACCCAGCAGCGCTGTCTGAGCAGCCCCACCCATCAACGCATCAAGATCGGCAATATAAAGGGTCTGGAAGGGATAAAATTGGAGCAAATCCTCGACCACATTTTGCGGCTGTGCATTACGACACAAAGGGCTTTTCAGCGGCTGGTAGTTCTCCCTGCGGCCATGGCGAGCATGAACCACCTGACCGGCCATGATGTCGATAACGGGGATAATGTCCACAAGCAGTCACTATGAAAATTCTGGTCTTTGAATATATCACCGGTGGCGGCCTGTTGGGCCGCGACTTACCGGCCTCACTCGCAGCAGAGGGCGAATTAATGCTGGCTGCCTTACTGTCGGACTTGTCGGCGATTCCGACCCTGACATTGACGGTGCTACGCGATGCCCGACTGCCAGTCCCTCCCGTGGGAGCCCGTGACGTGCGCTGGGTCCTGCTGAATCAAGAGGATGATACCGCTCTTCGATTTAGCGCCGAACTACAGCTCGCCGATGCCGTCTGGCCCATCGCCCCCGAAACCTCCGGTACCCTCGAACACCTCTGCCGACAGATTGAGACTGCCGGCAAGCACCTGTTGACCAGCCCAGCCGCCGCTGTCAGCCTGACCGCGAGTAAATACGCGACGACCGAACGACTGGCCGCTTATGGGATTCCGGTCATAGCCAGCCGCAGATGGCCGGACGATAACATCGACAATCTGCCGACGTTACCCGTGGTCGTAAAACCTGATGATGGTGCGGGGTGCGAGGGAATTCGCATTATCAGAACCGTCTCCGACTGGTACGACTTTGCTCACACCAAGCGCCACGGCAAGTGGGTGCTGCAGGCGGTTAACGAAGGCGAAGCGCTAAGCCTCTCAGGCCTGTTTGCCAACGGCAAGGCGTTGCTACTGAGCATCAATCGGCAGCACATCATCTCGGCAGATGATCGCTATACCCTGCGGGGCTGCGCGGTCAACCTCACGGCCACTGATCGCGAACGCTATGCCAATTTGCTCGATACGGTTGCGTCAGCGGTGCCCGAACTCTGGGGCTATGCCGGCGTTGATCTATTGCGAACCCCGACGGGACTGCGGGTGATGGAAATCAATCCGCGCCTGACCACATCCTACGCCGGCCTGAGTCGCAGCCTTGGCGTTAATGTCGCGCGCATGACGCTTGACCTGCTGGAGACCGGGGCACTCCCTGACCGGCCTGACACCAGTACCCTGAGGGTCGACGTATCATGGTAAAAATACCGATGCCCCTGGGGATGGTCGGCTGGGATATTGGCGGCGCCCATCTCAAAGCAGTGCATCTCAACGAACATGGCGCAGTACTGGGTGTACACCAGACAGCCTGTCCCCTGTGGCAGGGCATTGACCTGCTAGAACTGGCACTGGAAACCCTGTCCGCTCTGACAACGGATACCCGCCTTTACCACGCCGTCACCATGACCGGTGAACTGGCCGATAATTTCAGGGACCGCGCTGAGGGGGTCAGAGCCCTGACAGAGACGCTGGCGCGGCGGTTTGGTCCACAACGGGTTTTTGTCTTTCGCGGCCACAGTGGCTTCGTCAATGCCGCCTTGGTCACGACCGCTGATACGGGACTCATAGCCTCTGCAAACTGGCTTGCCAGCGGCCTGTGGGCCGCCGCTCGTTACCGCGAGGCACTGTTTGTTGATATCGGCAGTACCACTACAGATATTCTTCCGATCTGCGACAATCAGGTTCAGAATCGTGGCTATACCGACAGCGAACGGATGCGCTACGATGAGCTCCTGTACACCGGTATCGCCAGAACGCCCGCCATGGTTCTGGCGAGGCGCGTGCCGCTGGCGGGAGAGTGGGCCAGCCTGATGGCCGAACATTTTGCCACCAGCGCCGATGTGTACCGGTTGACGGGTGAACTTCCCGAATATGCCGACCAGATGCCCAGCGCCGACCACGGCCCGAAAACGGTCGCTGCCAGTAGCACCCGGCTGGCCCGCCTGTTTGGCCGGGATGGTGGCGAATTAACCCCGGAAAGCTGGCATCAGGCGGCCCGTTATCTGCGTGAACAGCAGCTCTGCAGCATACGGGAGGCGCTGGAGTTACAGTTGTCGCGCGGCCTCTTAAGCCAACAGGCACCCGTGATCGGTGCCGGGATTGGGGCCTTTTTGGTTGAGGAATTGTCTGCCCGCATGAGAAGACCCTATGTCGATTTCGGCCATCTTTTTGTTATGTCATCTGCACCGCAGGATTTCCGGGTAGCCGATTGCGGCCCCGCGGCTGCGGTTGCATGCCTCGCGTGGCAGGCGTTAGCCGGATGATGCAGCCACGTGTAGAAGAATTGCCCTATTTCAGAGACAGCGCAGCCCTGTTCCTGCCCTGGAGTGATCGGCGCTGGGCTGTGTTTCTGGACAGTGGCTATCCACACAGCCAACAGGGTCGTTACGACATCATCGCGGCCGATCCGGTAAAGACGCTGGTCACGCGGGGTGGAATTACCGAAATCCGCGCGGATTCCGCCGTTACCCTGTCGCCCGTCGATCCCTTCCATCTTGTTCGCGCAGCCCTCGACGAAGAGATCCAGGGCGTACCCGGCCTGCCCTTCTGCGGCGGTGCCATCGGTTATTTCGGCTATGATCTCGCCCGGCGACTGGAAAAACTGCCGGAGTTGGCCGCCGATGGCGAAGGCATCCCCGATATGGTGATCGGCATCTACGATTGGAGCGTGGTGGTCGACCATCAGGAGCGGCGCAGCATTCTCATTGGCCGCAGCAACAATCCCACGCTGGACACCCGCTGGCCCCATCTAGTGCAAGCCTTCAGCCAGATTCAAACATTGAGCTGGCAATGGCCCGACTTCTATGTGATGGATGACGCCCGCCCGAGCCTTGATCGGCCTGCCTATAGCCAGGCCTTCGAACGGATCCAGCGCTACATCCGCGAAGGCGATTGCTATCAGGTAAACATGGCCCTGCGTTTCAAAGCGCCCTGTCGAGGCAATCCCTGGGTCGCCTATCAGTGGTTGCGCGCCCACAATCCTGCGCCCTTTGGCGCTTACCTGAATTACCCGCATGTGCGGGTACTGAGCTCATCCCCCGAACGTTTTCTCAAGGTCACCGATCGCCAGGTTGAAACCAAGCCCATCAAAGGTACCCGACCCCGTGCGGCGAGCACTGATGAAGACCGGGCCCATGCAGCAGCACTGCTGAACAGCCTGAAAGATCGCGCCGAGAACCTCATGATTGTCGACCTTCTTCGCAATGATATCGGCAAGAACTGCGAACCGGGCTCTGTGCATGTCCCCAGCCTGTTCGCCATCGAAAGTTACGCCACCGTCCATCACCTGGTCAGCACCATCCGCGGCCAGCTCGCAGAAGGTCAGGCTGCGCTCGACCTGTTGCGCGGATGCTTCCCCGGGGGGTCCATTACCGGCGCCCCGAAAATCCGTGCCATGGAAATTATCGAAGAACTGGAACCGGACCGGCGCGGACTCTATTGCGGCGCCATCGGCTACATTGGCTTTGATGGTGCAATGGACAGCAATATTAGTATTCGCACCTTGGTGCACTCCGACAATACCTTGAGATTCTGGGCGGGGGGCGGCATCGTAGCGGACTCCGATGCCGGGCAGGAATATCAGGAATGCTATGACAAGGCATCTGCCATGCTGCACTTGATCGAACAGTTCCGTCTGGACAAAACCGGTGTCCATTCCCTGGGTCGTTAAGCTCGGCGGCAGCTTTACCCGTACCGATGCGTTGCCTCGCTGGCTGGACGCGCTCGCTGTCGCAAGGGTAGTGGTGGTACCCGGTGGCGGCCCCTTCGCCGATGCTGTCCGCGATGCCCAGAGGCGCTGGCGCTTCGACGATGGCACCGCACATGCCATGGCCCTCCACGGCATGATCCAGTTCGGTCTAATGCTGTGCGGCTTATGTCCACGCCTGCGACCGGCCCCAGATTTCGCGACCATACAGCACGCCATTGCTGCCGGCTTTAGCGCTGTCTGGCTGCCCGAGGCCGCCCTGCTGGAACAGGCCGGCGTCCCCGCCTCCTGGGATGTCACCTCGGATAGTCTGGCTGCATGGCTCACGCAACAGCTTCAGGCTCAGCAGTTACTGCTCATCAAGTCGGCCCGGATCCCGACCGTTGCTACCGAAGCCTCGCGCTTGGTTGCAGATGGACTGCTCGACTTCGCCTTTCCTCGTATGACCGAGGACTCCATTTATCCGATCTGGCTGAGCGGGCCTCATGCGGCCGACCAGCTTCAGGCCGGCATCCGCCAGCCTGCAGATCAGTTCACCGCTATCATCCGTTGCTGAGCATCTACTGTCGGGAGGCCCCATGTCGATCAAAGTTCGCTACTTCGCCAGCCTGCGTGAAAAAATGGGGCGGGTCGAGGAAACCATTACCGCCGAGGGCATCCGCACCATCGAAGATATCTGGAAGGTTGTGGATCAGGGTCGCCCATTACCAGAACATCTGCTGTGCGCGGTCAACATGGAATATGCCGATGCCGCTACACGTGTCGAAGATGGCGACGAAGTAGCCTTCTTTCCGCCAGTAACGGGGGGCTAAGGCGTGATCACGCAAGTTTCAGTGACCGATCAGGCATTCGACCCCTATGCCGAAGCCGCCCATTTTCAGGCCGCCTACCCGTCACTCTCGGGCCAGTATGGCGCGACCAGCCTGTTTATCGGCACGATGCGCGACTTCAACGAAGGTGACCGTGTCAGAGCGATGACCCTTGAACATTACCCCGGGATGACAGAGAGACAGCTCGGGCTGATTGTCGATGAAGCGGCCGAGCGCTGGGAGTTGCTGGCTGCGCTGATCATTCACCGTGTCGGCAGCCTGCATCCCGACCAGCCCATCGTTCTGGTTGGCGTCTGGTCCGCCCATCGTGGTCCAGCGTTTGATGCCAGCCGCTATCTGATGGAGGCTCTAAAACATCGGGCACCCTTTTGGAAAAAAGAGACCCTGCCCGATCGCAATCGTTGGGTTGAACGCAATACTCGTACGGAAACCCTGCCCTGACACGTCGACAAATGATCCTCCATCCAGCATCATTCACCTACAAAAGCGCGGGGCAGACTCAAAAAAACGGGCTGTTGCGCCGGGCAGCAACGGTGATGTTACCCACGGAGGCAAGACCATCAGAGCCGGTTCGTGGTAAAGACCGACATCCCCATAAACCATCTGCGCACTGGACCTGAAAGCCACCTTCTGCCAGCCACTTCCTGGACCTGTAATTTAAGATCATGCTGAGAACTTCTGCCCGGACCTGGTTTTTCTTGGGTTTCCTTGTTTGCACCGGACTCATGCTGGCCGCATTTTATTTCCAGTTTGCTGAGGGCCTTAACCCCTGCCCTTTGTGTATCTCGCAACGCATCATGATGGTTGCTACCGGCCTGGTATTCCTGCTGGCCAGCGTTCACAACCCTGGCATTCGCGGGATTCGCAACTATGCGCTGATCGGCTGTGGGGTTGCGCTAATCGGCGCCAGCATCTCCGCCCGTCATCTCTGGATACAGCACCTGCCCGCCGATGAAGTCCCGGCCTGCGGTCCCGGACTGGCCTATATGTTTGAATACTTCCCCCTGTCCGACACATTGAAAGCCATGGTAAATGGCACCGGTGACTGCGCCAAAGTCGACTGGCGGCTACTGGGTCTGAGCATGCCCGCTTGGGTGCTACTGTGCTTTCTGCTACTGGCAGGACTGAGTCTTGCCCAATGCTGGAACAGACATCACTCCGCGCCGACCGGGAAGCCCAGCACCTGACAAAACCCAACTCCACCAGAACAATCTTGAGCCCAGCCTACCGCCCGACTTTGCCTTGAATCGGCCGTCCTGAACTCATACCTTATTACCTTGCCCTATGCTAAATCCTTGGCGCTCCGAGCTCTCGCTGATGTTCCTGGCATTGCTGTTCGGCACCTTCCTTGGACGACTGCTGCATTTTCCGGTGCTGATTCTTTGGGTTACGCTGGTGGCCTATCTGGCGCACCATCTGTTTCATGCCAACCGCCTGCTGTGCTGGCTGCGGGGTGGCCGCGCTAATGAGTTACCCAAAGGCGCCGGGATATGGGAAGAAATTTATTATCTTATTTTCCGTTTGCGCCGCCGCAACAGGCGCCGTAAAAAGCAACTGATCCGGATGCTGGAGCGCTTTCGCACAGCCACCGGGGCACTGCCTGACGCGACCGTGGTGCTGAGCACGGATGACCAGATTGACTGGTTTAACGAGGCCGCCGGCCAGCTACTTGGGCTCAGACGCAGCGATATCGGGCAAAAAATCGGCAATCTGATACGGTTCCCAAAATTCGTTCAGTATCTTGGTGCAGGCAATTATTCTACGACCGTAGGTATCCCCTCGCCCATCAGCGAGAACACCCAACTGGATATCCGCATCGTGCTTTATGGCGATGATTTGCGCCTGCTGGTCGCACAGGATGTGACCCAGCTCCGCTTCATGGAACGGGTTCGCACCGATTTCGTGGCGAATGTCTCCCATGAGTTACGCACCCCCCTCACCGTCATCCGAGGCTATGTGGAAACCCTTTCGGACAACTCCGAGGGCCTACCAGCATCCTATGCCCGCATTTTCCAGCGCGTGGAGGAGCAGACCATCAGGATGCAGAATCTTATCGATGGTTTGCTATCCTTGACCCGTCTGGAATCAGACAGTTACCAGATTACCCAGCAGTTAGTGGACGTGCCGACCATGCTGGGCGTCATCTGTGAGGAAACCCGGTTACTGGCAACAGAGTCAAGACCCAGCCTCGAACTCAAGATCGAAACTCGTGCCTGCCTGGCCGGTGGTGAACAGGAACTGCGCAGTGCCTTCTCAAACCTGATCTTTAACGCCATCAAATACTGCAATGAGGGTGACAGGGTCATCGTTCGCTGGGCCAATCAAGATGACGGTGCGCGGCTAGATGTCGAGGATACCGGCCCGGGTATAGCCGCGGAATATCTGCCACGCCTGACGGAGCGCTTCTACCGGGTAGATGCAGGGCGAGGACCTGGCGGCTTCGGACTAGGTCTCGCCATCGTTAAACATGTCATGGCACGACATGGCGCCGAGTTCAAAATAAGCAGTGTGCCCGGCAAGGGCAGTTGCTTTAGTTGTATTTTCCCCAAAGTCCGGGTCGCTGAACCTCGCAAAAGCCTGCCTGATCTGGACCTGCAAGACTAGGCCTCTATCCAGACCTCGGATTAGCCGGCTTTTCGGGGGCGGCAACCCCACTCCAGCCATTATTTCAGGCCCCACCGACGGGCCATGTAATAATTTGCCAATTTTAGTTGCAGAGCAAAACGCCAACGGATACTATCTGCATTGTTGCGTTTTGCTCAACATCTGTTGTTTTTAGGCCTACTAGGAGACCGACATGAATAAAAATTTGCTGATGGCCCTGAGCCTGGCCGGTATGGCCAGCTTCTCGGCTGTACACGCCGACACAGACTCTGCACCGGTTGACACCGCTGCACCCACCGAAGAAGCCTCTGCACCGGCAGCATCGGGTGAGTTCACCGATGACCGTTTCTACGCCGCGCCCTTCGGCACCTTCATTCAGCCGGCTGGCGCACGTAATGCACAGGGCGGTTGGGGTGCAGGTCTCGCCCTCGGTAAGGTCATCAACGAATACTTCAACGTGGAAATACGTGGTTTCTGGCAGAACCTGACCAACAATGGCATCCCCCAATTGGGCGCCAGCTATCAGCAGGGGTTGAATAACACCGGTACTTGGGATCATGGTTCCACCAACATGACCGGCGGTACCGTTGATCTGCAATACTACTTCATGCGTGACACGTTCTCCCCCTATGCGGTATTCGGCATGGGTGGCATGAACACCAGCTGGGGCGGATCTTTCCCCGGTGTCGTAAATGGCAAGGTCCACAACCAGACCAGCAAGCAGACATCTTCCTTCATCTTCGAAGCCGGTCTGGGCGCAACCTACGAACTGGCTGACAACTTCCTGCTGCGTGGTGACGTGCGTTACCGCGGTGACACTGCCGCGAGCAACTGGCCGGGCAACACCGATGTGTTCAACGACTTCTTGGTCAACATGGGCTTCGTGATTCCTTTCGGAGACAAGCCGGGTGCCGCC
>JBILXN010000247.1:0-2947 GCA_044378425.1 Methylococcaceae bacterium | reverse complement strand
AATTCTGCCGATTCTCAACAGAAGGCGCCAACGAGATTGATTACAAGGATCTCGACCTTTTGCAGGAATATGTCTCCGAAACCGGAAAAATCGTTCCGAGTCGGATTACTGGTACCAAAGCCAAGTATCAGCGCCAATTGGCAATTGCGATCAAGCGTGCGCGTTTTCTTGCCTTGATCCCTTTCTGCGACAGCCACGAGTAAAGCGTGGTCGCCTGACAGCGCATCCGGTTCTGCTCTAATGAGTGCTCTAGCCGCTTTCATTATGAGGGGAAGAAACCAAGCCATACTGGCGATAACCGTTTTAACGGTTATCTCTTGGGGGCTTTCCCTCGTCAGCCTGTTCGCATCTGCCGCTGTCGCCTTGCCAGCATTGAGAAAGGGGGGCAAGGATGCGCTACTTACCATTCTGGCAGCATTACCCATAGTGGCCTTGGCCGGTCAGGCTTTGGTGGGGGACGGGGCGCACGCAGCAGGGTATGCCCTGATTATGTGGCTACCGGTACTTTGTGTTGCCGCAGTTCTCCGCGAAACGGGAAGCTTAGCCAGCGCCATAATGATCACGGCGGCACTGGGCTTACTAATGGTGCTTGGAGTATACGGGTTTGTATCCGATCCCTCTGCTTTCTGGCTAAGCCAGTTACAGCGTGCGGTGCAACCCATGCTGGAACAAGCGGGCCAGGCCGCCGACGCGGCTCTTTTGCAACAAACCATGGCCTTGTTCTCCCGGTATGCCACAGGGGCGATCGCGGCTGGATCGGTCCTTACCGTTTTATTTAGTCTGTTGCTGTCGCGCTGGTGGCAAGCGGGTCTGTATAACCCAGGTGGATTTCGGATTGAGTTTCTCAATCTCCGCTTTCCCCGTTGGTATGCGTCGGCATTTTTGGCGTTGACTGCTATAGCCATGGCCGGATCAGGTGGATTGTCCGAATTGTCAGTAAACGCGTTGCTGCCTTTGGTAATGGTTTACTTGCTGGCGGGCTTCTCGGTGATTCATGCCATCTGTAACCGTAGTGCGTCCGGTCGTTTCTGGCTGACTGGCATTTACGTGGGCTTCATGTTCTTCGCCCCACTTGCGCTGGTGATCGTTCTTGCCGGCTTCACCGATAGCTGGGCTGACTGGCGTCGCAGGCTGGCACAGAACTGATGAATGGCATTCTGAAAAAACTTATTTAATTTGAGGCAAATACGATGGAAATCATCCTTCTTGAAAAAGTCGCAAACCTTGGCGGCCTTGGCGATAAAGTTAACGTAAAGCCCGGTTATGGACGCAACTTTCTTATCCCTCAGGGTAAGGCGGTCATTGCCAGCGCTGAAAAAATACAGCACTTCGAACAACGTAGGGCAGAACTGGAAAAGAAAGCTGCAGACGAACTGGCTGCGGCCCAGAAGCGTTCCGAAACCATAGCAGCACTCAACGTAGCAATCGCCCACAAGGCTGGCGATGAGGGTAGACTCTATGGCTCCATAGGCACGAAGGACATTGCAGAAGCCGTCACGGCGGCTGGTGTTGCAATCGAAAAGCAAGAAGTCCGTTTGCCCAACGGTCCGATTCGCCATGTAGGCGATTACGAAATCGGGATCCAGCTGCACAGCGATGTCATTGCGATTCTCCCGCTTAAAGTTGTAGCCGAGTGATCCGGCATCCGTCGCAGTAGCGGCAGTGCTGCCGCGACGGATTTGGTTTAATTGCGTGAGGCTGCTCTACTCTACTCTGTTCTACGCCTTGCTCCCTGCCCTTTTCGCCAAGCTCTTATGGCGCTCCAGGACAACTCCTGGTTACAGACAAGGACTGTTGGAGCGGTTGGGCTTTTATCAGCAGCCTGCCATCGCCGGTGCCTTGTGGTTCCATGCGGTTTCAGTAGGTGAAATCGAGGCCGCAATTCCAATTATCCGGGAGCTCCTGAATGAAAAACCCGGCAGTCCTATACTGATTACCTGCACCACCCCGACGGGATCACAGCGCATCATAGCCATATTGGGCAATTCGGTTCAGCATGTATTCCTGCCCTACGATATTCCGGGTGCAGTGAAGCGGTTTCTGGATCATTTCCGGCCTAAGGCAGGCGTGATCATGGAAACTGAAATCTGGCCTAATCTCTTTTACCAGTGTGACCGGAAAGCCATTCCGCTGGCTATCGTCAATGGCAGACTGTCCGCAAAATCTGTTACGGGTTATCAACGAATTAGAGGGCTAACGCAATCAACCTTGGCCAAGGTCTCATTCGTTGCGGCGCAAACCAAAGAAGATGCAGATAGGTACATCAGCCTTGGAGCAGATCCTTGCCGCGTTCAGGTAACCGGTAACGTCAAGTTTGATGTGACATTTGGCGAGGAGGACAAAGCCAGATCCTCAGTCCTACGGGCTCAACTCTTCCCTGACCGCCCCGTCCTAGTTGCAGGCAGCACTCATCCCGGCGAAGAAGAAGCCCTGCTCGACGTGTTGTTTACCTTACGCCATGCACAACCCGGGCTGCTTCTGGTGATTGCCCCGCGTCATCCTCAGCGAGTGCCTGATCTGATCGCGCTCTGTAAGGCAAAAGGCTATACCCACGCATTAAGGTCTGAGACCAGACCTTGCGATGCGGCGACCGACGTCTTTCTGGTCGATACCTTAGGCGAACTAAGGACTTTTTACGGGGCGGCCAACATTGCCTTTGTCGGAGGTAGTCTGGTTCCGCATGGCGGGCAAAATATGCTCGAACCCGCAGTCGCTGGCATCCCGGTCCTGTTCGGCCCACACACCGCCAATTTCAAGGAAATCGCCAGCGGACTCTGCGCCAGTGCAGGTGGCTTCCGGATCAATACCACCGCCGAGTTGTCCACTCACGTTCTGAATTTTTTGAATCAGCCAGAACTGGCGAGGGTTTGCGGCGAACGAGGCCGCAATTTTGTAGCCACCAATACAGGCGCGGTGACTCGCGTGATTGAGCTCATAAACGACCTAT
>JBILXN010000208.1:0-3939 GCA_044378425.1 Methylococcaceae bacterium | reverse complement strand
CCTTCAGTTGGATTTCGACCTGACGGTACTGGCGGCAGTCCTCACGATCATGGGTTACTCTCTGAACGATACCATCGTGGTATTTGACCGTATCAGGGAAAATTTCCGCAAGGTTCGGCGAGCCGACACCCTTGATGTGATCAACCTGTCGATCAACGAGACGCTGAGCCGTACCCTGATGACCTCATTTCTGACCTTCCTGACCGCCATTGCCATGGCCGTTTGGGGGGGCGAGGTTCTGAGGAATTTTGGCCTGGCGCTGGTGGTTGGCATCATTGTCGGTACCTACTCGTCCATCTATGTCGCTACCGCCCTGGCTTACAAACTCGGCGTTAGTCGGGCGGATCTGCTGTTGCCCGACAAGGAAGGCAATGCGGCTGACAGTCGTCCCTGACACCAAGGATCTCCGCACTCCAAAGGCCGCGCTGATGCGGCCTTTTTTAATCCTGTCGCTGAGCTCACCCCACCGACCCGACCCAACGAACACATACGCGCCCGAGACATAACTAAATGGACATTATTGCCCGCATAGCCGAGGAAATTGATGTAAGACCCCATCAGGTCAAAGCGGCGGTGGCATTACTCGATCAGGGTGCCACGGTCCCTTTCATCGCCCGCTACCGCAAAGAGGTGACCGGCGAACTTGACGATACCCACCTGCGCAGGTTGGAGACCCGCCTCGGCTACTTGCGTGAGCTTGAGGAACGACGCAGCACCGTACTCGACAACATTCGCGAACAAGGGAAGCTTACGGCGGAACTTGAACGCGAAATAATGGCAGCCGACAGCAAAACCCTGCTCGAAGACTTGTATCTACCCTTCAAACCCAAGCGCCGAACCAAAGCGCAAATCGCCCGCGAGGCAGGATTGGAACCACTTGCTCAGGCGTTACTGGAAAATCCGACGCTGGACCCGGATGAAACAGCCAGCGCATACGTCAACGATGAAAAAGGAGTTCCAGACACGAGTGCGGCACTTGATGGAGCCAGACAGATTCTCATGGAACGTTATGCCGAAAATGCCGCCACGCTGGCCGAGTTGCGAGAGACCGTCTGGCAAACCGGTCTGATGGTCTCCAGACTGGTAGCAGGCAAGGAAACGGCGGGCGCAAAATTCCGTGACTATTTCGACTACGAAGAAGCCGTTTGCAAAATTCCGTCACACCGAATCCTGGCGCTCTACAGAGGCCGCAATGAGGACATTCTCGACGTCACGCTGAAGCCGGGCCGGGATGAAGACGCCGCCCATGAGCGTTGTCAGGGCATCATCGCTCGGAATGAAGGCATCACCCAGCAAGGGCGGCCCGCCGATCGCTGGCTGCAGGACACGGTGCGGTATGCCTGGAAAATCAAGATATTCACCCGGATTGATCTTGACCTCAAAAACCGTTTGAAGGAGGCTGCCGAAGCGGAAGCCATAAGGGTTTTCGCCCAGAACCTCAAGGATCTGCTGCTGGCATCTCCCGCAGGCCCTCGCACCACGATGGGGCTGGATCCTGGACTTCGCACCGGCGTCAAGGTCGCTGTCGTCGATAGAACCGGCAAACTACTCGACACCGCCACCATTTATCCCCATGTACCCCGCAATGAATGGGATAAATCGATAGCGAGCCTCGCCACGCTGGCCGGTAAACACGGGGTTGATATTATCGCCATTGGTAATGGCACAGCGTCGCGGGAAACCGATCAGTTGGCGGCGGATCTCATTGCACGTCACCCGCAACTCAGCCTGACCAAAATCATGGTGTCTGAAGCCGGAGCCTCGGTTTACTCCGCCTCGGAACTGGCCGCACAGGAGTTTCCCGATCTGGACGTCTCCTTGCGAGGGGCGGTATCCATCGCCCGCCGTCTGCAGGATCCTCTTGCGGAACTGGTGAAGATCGACCCAAAGGCAATCGGTGTTGGTCAGTACCAACATGACGTCAATCAATCACATCTGGCCAAAAGCCTTGATGCCGTGGTTGAAGACTGCGTTAACGCTGTCGGGGTTGATGTCAATACCGCCTCCAGCTCCCTGTTGCGTTACGTCTCGGGGCTGTCATCGACCATCAGCCAGAACATCGTTGATTTCCGCGACCGTAATGGACCCTTCCTGCGGCGGACACAGTTACTCAAGGTACCCCGCTTTGGCGATAAAACATTCGAACAGGCCGCTGGATTCCTGCGTATTCAGGGCGGCGACAATCCACTGGATGCCTCTGCAGTACATCCCGAAGCCTATCCTGTAGTGGAACGGATCATCCGTGAAAGCGGCAAGGATATCCGCGAACTGCTGGCCAATGCCGCATTGCTGAGAAGCATGAATGCGGCTCACTTTACCGATGAGCGATTCGGGCTACCGACAGTGACCGACATTCTGGGTGAACTGGAGAAACCGGGGCGTGATCCCCGCCCTGAATTCAGGACTGCGCAATTCAAAGAGGGCGTCGCCGAAATCAAGGACCTGAAACCCGGCATGATGCTGGAAGGCGTAGTAACCAATGTCACTAATTTTGGTGCGTTCGTGGATATCGGAGTTCATCAGGACGGCTTGGTGCATATCTCGCATCTAGCCGATAAATTCGTCAAGGATCCCCGCGAGATCGTCAAGGCGGGGGATGTAGTCAAGGTAAAAGTCCTGGAGGCTGATGCGATACGCAAGCGTATCGCCCTCAGCATGAAGCGTGAGGCCACACCACAGATGGCTCATGGAGAGAGCACCCGATCTAAACTTGCATCAGAGTCGGGTCGCAGACAACCCAGCTCCCGGCAGGAATCGGCAAATGTATCCGGAGCCATGGCAGACGCCTTGTCTCGGGCATTCAAAAAAGAGGGCTAGATGTCAGCAATTCAGCTTCGGGCATTCGCTTGCTTCCCATGCCGGTGACGAATCAGGCCTGTTGACGAAACTGCGCCCACTCGATCGACAGGATGTCGCTGCAACAGCCTCACGGAAACCAACCGACCCGCCCGCCCCCGGAATCCATTAAACTTGGTCGCCAGTGCAAGGCACTGCCATCTTGTTTGACCCTACTCGTGGAGAACGCCATGCCCGCAAAAATCTACCGCTCTGTTGCGCTATCTCTGCTAGCCGGCCTGGCTGGCGGCTGTGCGACCAACAAGATCACGGGTCGAACGCAGGCCATGATGGTGAGCGACGCCCAGGCCGCACAGCAGTCTGCCCAGGCCTATAGCCAACTGTTGCAGGAAGCCCACCAGAAGCGAACGCTGGACGATGATGCCGCTGAACTGGCTCGGGTCCAGTCGATTGCCAAGCCACTCGTAACGCAGGCTACTGTATTGCGACCTGAGACTAAAAACTGGCACTGGGACGTGCATGTTCTGAAGAGCGATGAAGTCAATGCCTGGTGCATGGCTGGAGGCAAGATAGCGGTCTATACCGGACTGCTTAACAAAATCAAACCCACCGACGATGAACTGGCGGCCGTCATGGGTCATGAAATCGCCCATGCTCTGCTCTCGCATCAAGCGGAAAAGATGTCCCGCGCCCAAATGCAGCAGGCGGGGATAGGACTCGGCGTTCTGGCTGCCGGCATGATGGGCTACAACCTGGGCGGGCTAGCTTCCCTGGCCGATGGGCTGGCCACTGTCGGACTGCAACTGCCCAACAGCCGCGAAGCAGAAAGTGAAGCCGACAGCGTAGGACTTGAACTCTCTGCCAGAGGGGGCTTTAACCCCGAGGCCGCCGTTACACTATGGCAGAAAATGCTGAAGGAGGGGGGCAGCGGTGGTCCGGACTGGCTCAGTACCCATCCCAATCCGCAGTCTCGTATCGACAGCATGAGGATCAAGGCAAAACAGCTGATGCCGGTTTATGAAGCAGTTAAATCAGGGCAGCCCATACCTCAACTTCCGCTTGGCAGGGCTTCCTGAAAATCCAACCTGACGCAGTCATAGTCAGCACCTGCGTCGCCCATCCCACACGGACTAACCCCGACCA
>JBILXN010000207.1:0-3973 GCA_044378425.1 Methylococcaceae bacterium | reverse complement strand
AGGCGGCGCAACCGATCCCGCGCTTATCAGTCGATTCTGCTTCACCTGCGGTAGCATTCATCAGCAACTCCTGACAATGCAACAGGTTCAGATGGAACTTGAAAGCGCCATCATTGGGCCTGACAGCGTGACGACAACCCGACTGCAGTTGGGGCAAATCGACCACCTCAGACGCTTCATAGACACAAGAGATCGCATTTTTCGTAAAGTGGCCGATACAACTCTTAAGTTGTTACTTGCCGGACTAGGCCTGATGCTGGTCGGCCTTCTGCTCGGAATTATCTGAACGCCTGATAATTTTTTGTGATCACTGCGGTAAAACTGGGAAGATCTGACCAACCCGAAAAGCGTACGTCCTTCATTCAGTGATTGACTCGCGCTAAACTCTGCCTTTATCATTCTTGGTTTTCCGAATTCCCTTCTCCGTTGGAGACACACATCATGTATGCGGTAATACACACTGGCGGCAAGCAATACCGGGTTAAGCCGGGCGAAATCTTGAAGATCGAGACCTTAGTCGCTGAAGCTGGCCAGGAAGTAGAGTTTGACAAGGTTCTTCTGATCCAAACAGATGACGGCATTAAAGTTGGCAAACCCTACCTCGACGGAGGCAAGGTCACGGCGACAGTCACCACTCACGGGCGCCACCCCAAGGTCAAGATCCTCAAGTTCCGCCGCCGCAAGCATCACATGAAGCAAGCGGGCCATAGGCAGAACTTCACCGAAGTAAAAATTACCGGCATTACGGCCTAACACCCCATCTAAAGAGGCACAACCATGGCTCATAAAAAAGCGGGCGGCAGTTCACGTAACGGTCGCGACTCGAACGCCCAGCGTCTCGGCGTCAAGCGTTTTGGCGGCGAACTGGTATCGGCAGGCAGTATTATCGTGCGCCAACGTGGAACAACCTTCCATGCAGGTGAGAACGTAGGCGTAGGCAAGGACTATACCCTCTTCGCCAAGGCTGACGGTCATGTGGCATTCAAGGTCAAGGGCCCATTGGGGCGCAAGTATGTCAGCATCATTCCAGCTGAAGGCGCTTGAACATAAGCTCACCTAATTATCTACGGAATTCAAAAAGCCTCGTCTCAGACGGGGCTTTTTTGTCAAGGCGCCCATGAAATTCGTTGACGAAGCTGAAATCCGGATTGAAGCTGGCGATGGCGGCAATGGCTGCGTCGGGTTCAGGCGTGAAAAATACATTCCATTCGGTGGGCCGGACGGGGGCGATGGCGGGGATGGCGGCAGTGTTTTTCTGGTTGCCACCGAAAACCTGAATACTCTGGTTGATTTCAGATTTCACACGGTGTTCCGCGCCGAGCGCGGCCAAAATGGCGCAGGTGGAAACTGTACTGGTCGAGCGGGGCAGGACTGCATCGTCCGCGTACCCGTCGGTACCCTTGTTTCTGACACCGAGACTGGCGAGATCCTGGGAGACCTCACGGAGCAAGGCCAGCAGCTAATGGTTGCGCGAGGCGGATGGCATGGACTCGGCAACACCCGATTCAAAAGCAGCACCAATCGCGCACCTCGCCAAGCCAGCCCAGGCAAGCCAGGAGAAAAGCGCAATCTGCACCTCGAACTCAAGGTAATCGCAGATGTAGGGCTGCTGGGACTTCCCAACGCAGGAAAGTCCAGCCTTATCCGCGCCATATCTGCCGCGCGGCCAAAGGTGGCCGATTACCCATTCACCACACTCCGACCGAACCTAGGCGTAGTTCGCGTTAATGACGAGCGAAGCTTTGTGATGGCCGACATACCGGGGCTGATTGAGGGCGCCGCCGACGGCGCGGGCCTTGGGATGCAGTTCCTCAAACACCTCTCACGCACTCGCCTGCTGCTCCACGTCATTGATATTGGAGGGCATGACGGCGAGGAACAGCCCGCCATTTCAGCACAGAAAGTGATTGGCGAACTCGCCAAGTGGGGAGAAAACCTCGATCAAAAGCCGCGCTGGCTAGCACTCAATAAAATAGATAACCTGCTGGATGATGAGATCGAAAGCCAGTCAACACAGATTATTGAAACCCTGAACTGGAAAGGCCCGGTCTTCAGAATATCCGCACTCAGCGGATCGGGACTCAAGGAACTCACCTACAGCATTATGGATTTTCTGGAACAGCAGAATACTGAAGATGCAGAACAGGAATGATTTCTCACACGCCCGACGAATAGTCGTCAAAATTGGCAGCGCACTCCTCACCCGAGGTGGCCGCGGACTCGACACCATCGGCATCGCCGACTGGGTACAACAGATCGCTCGCACCAGACAGCAAGGCATAGAAATTATGTTAGTGTCGTCGGGTTCCGTGGCAGAGGGCATGTGTCGACTGGGCTGGAAAACTCGACCACATGCATTGCATGAACTCCAAGCCGCCGCTTCGGTCGGCCAAATGGGGCTGGTTCGGACCTATGAGTCCTTGTTCCTGCAACACGGACTGAATACCGCTCAAATCCTGCTGACTCATGATGATCTCTCTAACAGACAGCGCTACCTGAATGCCCGCAGCACACTATTAACGCTCCTGGAACTCGGTGTGATTCCTGTCATCAACGAGAACGATACGGTTGCCACAGATGAAATCCGCTTTGGCGACAATGACACTCTGGGCGCACTGGTAGCCAACCTGACAGATGCCGACCTGCTCATCATCCTGACTGACCAGAATGGACTCTATGAGAGTGATCCCAGCATCAACCCCGAAGCGAAACTGGTTAACCAAGCTAGAATCAATGACCCTAGCCTCAGCGAGATGGTAGGCGAAAGCCGAAGTGGATTAGGGCGAGGGGGCATGATCACCAAACTACGCGCCGCGCGACTGGCCTCACGCTCCGGTGCCGCGACGGTCATCGCAGCCGGAAGAGAAGCTTCCATTATAGAGCGCGTCATCAGCGGCGCGGATATTGGGACTTTTCTCGTCCCGGATGTCTCACCCTTACTGGCACGTAAGCGGTGGCTAGCGGGACAACTCAAACTCAAAGGCTCTCTAAAATTGGATGAGGGGGCGGTTCGAGTTTTAAGGGAGTTCGGCAAAAGCCTGCTACCAATAGGGGTAATCGCCGTCAACGGAACGTTTGAGCGTGGCGATCTTGTTGCGTGTATCGACCAGGAAGGGGTAGAGATAGCAAGAGGTCTGGTCAACTACAGCAAAGAAGAAGCCTACAAACTTGCAGGGCAACCGAGCACAATGATCGAATCAATCCTCGGCTACATTGATGAGCCGGAGTTGATACACAGGGATAATCTTGTCTTGGCTTGAAATCGGCAACCCAACTGAAATTGAGTCACCGATCACTAGCATAGGGAGTTAGGCGGCCTTCAGTGCCAACGCCTTGACGCGGGCATTTAACCTACTTTTGCTGCGAGCTGCCTTGTTCTTGTGGATCAATCCCTTGTTTACGGAAGAATCAATAATCGGAACAGCAGCACGGAAAGCAGATTGCGCCTCCTCCAGATTACCCGCATCCACGGCCAACAAAACCTTCTTGATGAAGGTGCGTAACCGACTGCGCATGGCAGCGTTATGGGCACGATGTTTTTCAGACTGTATGGCGCGTTTTTTCGCAGAAGCAATGTTAGCCAAAACCTAGACCTCATTCATTAGGTATTTTGTCGAATAGGCGATTATGATGGCAAAAACAGACGCGGTCAATCCTGAACTATCAAATGCATTCCGGCGGCATGGGACAGCCCGCCCGTTGCGTTCGAACACAAATATCTCAGCATCCTGCCCGCAAAGTGAAGCGCTGAGGCCCAGTCCATTCTTGGAACCCGCCAATTCGGATACAATGATGACGATTACAAATCCGGTAAATTAATCTCGGGAACCACTAGCCAAACTCGCCTAAAAACAGGCCGCTTGCTCCTCTAGTGACACAATGGATGTGAAGTTCAGATATCAAACCATTAACCGTGGCCACCCGCTCAAGCGTAAGTTTGGACCATACAGATTGAGGCTGCATTAGTGAAGGA
>JBILXN010000205.1:0-4006 GCA_044378425.1 Methylococcaceae bacterium | reverse complement strand
GTCGATGTCGAATGTCAGTTGGCGCAAGCGTTTGCTGGCTTGTTCGGTGCGTGCGGTGGCGGCACTCAGCTCAGCTTTGACCCGGCTGTGCTCGGTGGCAAGGTTGCGGTCCTCGGACTGAAGATGATCGCGCTGGTGTTCAGCCTCGCGGATGGCTGATTCGGCGTGCTGTTGTTGCTGTTCCAGTCCGCGCAGATTCACTGCGACGGCTTCCAGGTCGATTTTCATGTCGCGGAGGTCGCGTTCGCGTTTAATGATGCCGGATTTGCCATCGTCTGGCCGCTGTCTGGACAGCCAGCCAGGGCCCAGGCGAACGCCTTCGGGAGTCACGACCGACTCGTGGTCTGCCAGCTGGTGGCTGAGAGCATGGGCGGCCTGTAGATCGTCGGCGCAGTAGACTGAGCCAAGCAGGGGGGCAAGATTCCAGGGCGACTTTATCTGCTCGATAAGTCGGGGGTTGCCGGGCGGCGTATTGGCAGTTGCGGGCGTGGTTTCGAACAGGGCGATCGATTCTTCAGCGAGGGCCGTCAACGGGTCGAGGTAGGCCCCCGCACCATCGACGCAGACGGCCTGAAGCTGGGTACTGAGTACGCTTTCAACCGCGCTTTCCCAACCAGGCTGTACGTCAATCTGTTGGGCCAGCCGTGGGTTGTGTTCCAGCCCCTGCGCTGCCAGCCAATGCTCAAGTTCTACTCTGTCCTTGCCCATGGCGTGCTGTTGCAGGGTTTCCAGCGAGCTGATGCGACCGTTGAGTGCATGCTGTTCGGCCCGATGGTTCTCGAGGGACAGTTGACAGTGTTTTAGTGTTTCGCGACCGGCTCGGATATGGTCTTGCGACTGGGCCAGCTGCTTTTGCAGGTTGATGCGTTCGGCATCCAGTTCAGCAAGATGTTGCTGAAGATCTTCCAGGTTGTTGATGTGCAGGGCGTCCTGCTGTTCGCTCTGCTCGGTGTGTAGCCGCGCCAGTCGAGCGTCAAGCTGCCGCGACTGTTGCTCAAGTTGGCTGAGTCGGGCGCGCTGGATTTCGGTCTGGCTGCGGTTACGCCCTATTTCGCGACTCACGGTTTCGAATTTCTGTCGCGCTGATTGCAGCACCTGTTCAGCGTTATCTCGAAGCACCCGTGCTTCGGCTTCAAGACGGAGGCTGTCTGTCAGCGCCAGTTCTATCTCGGTCAGTTCTTCGCGCAGGGTTTCCAGTTGGACCCGGTCGTTGTCAAGGTCCTGCGCGGCTTGCTGTTGCGCTTCATTCAGGCGGCGTTCTTCCTGGGACAGGTTTTCCAGAGTTTCACGTGCATGTTTGAGGCTTTGACTGATGCGGTTAATGTCGGCACCCAGTTCGTAAAAACGGCCTTGTTCGATGCCCAGCTTTTTCTGCAGTGCGTCATGCTGCCCGCGATGCAGTTCCAGTGCCTCGTTCAGGCGGTGTTCATCTTCGGATAGCGCCCGAAATCGAATTTCGAAGGTGGTCAGGGCGGCTTTGTGAGATGTGAGCTGGTTGTCATATTTGCGCCAGCGGATGCCAAGTAGTTGTTCGCGGTAGAGCTGTTCCTCTGCCTTCAGTGCGGTGTATTTTTCAGCTTTTTTGGCGTGCCGCTTGAGTGTTTCCAGTTGCTTGCTGACCTCATCACGTAGATCCATGAGGCGCTCCAGGTTTTCCTGGGTGTGGCCCATTCGCAACTCGGTTTCATGGCGGCGCTCCTTGTATCTGGAAATGCCGGCGGCTTCTTCTATCAGCTCGCGCAATTCAGCGGGTTTGGCCTCAATCAGGCGGGAAATAGTCCCTTGTTCGATGATGGCATAGCTGCGGGAGCCAAGGCCGGTGCCAAGAAACAAATCGGTAATGTCTTTGCGACGGCAGCGGGTACCGTTGAGAATGTAGACCGACTGGCCGTCGCGGCTGACCTGGCGCTTGATCGAGATCTGCGGGTAACTGGCGAATTCGCCAGGGGCTTTGCCTTCGGTATTGTCGAACACCAGTTCGACCGAGGCCATTCCAACGGGCTTGCGGCTGCTGGAGCCATTAAAAATGACATCCGCCATACTCTCGCCCCGAAGATGCTTGGCAGAGCTTTCCCCCATCACCCAGCGTACGGCATCAATGATGTTGGACTTGCCGCAGCCATTCGGGCCGACAATGCCGACCAGGTTGCCAGGAGTCGGGATCGTGGTCGGATCAACAAATGATTTGAAACCCGCGAGTTTTATTTTTTCGAGGCGCATGGACGCAATAGGGACGGCGGGAAACGGGAGGGCTTGCTGGATGAATGTGGTGCGGAAGGCAATGCCTCGCTATTATAGCCGACTAACGCACTCGTCAGTGCGGTGCTGTGAGCTCCCGAAGCGCTGTGGCTGGTTTTGCATCAAAGGCCGATTTCGGGTAACGCTGATGGCGGTCGCTTCCTTTTTTCTCACGATTTAATCCCTTATTTTCATGACCACACTACCTAGCAAGAGCCTCGAAACCTTCAATAATCCCCAGTCCGACCGCGACTTCACTATTCGTATCGATATTCCCGAGTTCACCTGCCTGTGTCCCAAGACGGGCCAGCCCGATTTTGCCACCCTCCACATTGAGTATGTGCCTGACCGCCTGTGTGTCGAGCTGAAGTCGCTCAAGCTTTACACGTGGAGTTACCGTGATGAAGGGGCTTTCCATGAGGCAATTACCAACCGAATTCTGGATGATCTGGTTGCGGCGACCGGGCCCCGCTTCATGCGTCTGACGGCGCGGTTTAACGTGCGTGGTGGCATCTACACCAACGTAGTCGTGGAGCATCGCAAGCCTGACTGGCGGGCACCTGAGTCGGTAGTGCTGGCGTGAATATGCCGGTCTGTCCCCAATGCAATAGTCAGCATACCTATTCTGATGGCGACAACTACGTCTGCCCCGAGTGTGCACATGAATGGCCGATGACTGCCGTTGACGAGGTGTCTGATGGGAGCGACCAGGGGATTAGGGATGCCAACGGTACGATGCTGGCCGACGGGGATTCAGTGCTCCTTACCAAGGACCTCAAGGTGAAGGGGTCGTCCATCATCCTGAAGGGCGGTACCAAGGTAAAAGGCATACGTCTCCGCGAGGGTGATCATGAAGTGGACTGTAAGATAGGCGGCACAAGTTTCATGTTGAAGGCCTGTTTTCTGAGGAAGGCCTGAGTCCCTGTCCCTCGTCGGGGTGGCTACTCCCTGCGCTCATGCCTGCTCAGGGAGTAAAGCCAGCTAGTTCATCTTGCTGGCTGTCGGGAGCCGTATCACAGCCGATCCCGCACCAGCTTTTCGAGGCAATCAACAAATCGCGGGTGATCGTTCGAGCTTGGAACCAGTTGGACTTTCTGGCCACCATGTTTGACGAAGATGTCCTGATATTCCTCACCTATTTCAATGACGGTCTCAAGGCAGTCGGCCACGAAGGCTGGGCTAAATACTAGAAGTTTCTTGGCGCCTTTTCGTGCCCATTCCTCTACTATCTTGTCTGAGAAGGGTTGAATCCATTTGCTGTTAAGTCGTGACTGGAAGCAGACCGTATAGTGCGATTCTGTAAGTCCCAGTTTTCTGGCGATCAGTCGTGATGTTGCGTAACAGGTGGCCTTATAGCAAAAGCGATTGAGGACGTTTATCTCGTTTTCGCAGGGCTGATTGGTGCAAAGACCGCTGCCATCGTAGACTTTATCGACATGACGTTCTGGAAGGCCATGGTAAGAAAATAAAACATGGTCATACTGATCGGCAGGGTAATCTTTCGCGCGATCCACCACCGCTTCAATATATGCCTCCTCATCGTAAAACTGGCTGATAGTGGCAATCTCCGGGATCACCCACCACCGGCCTATGATCGAAAGGGCCTTTTCAATGGCTGAGCCAGAAGATGCACTTGCATATTGGGGGAAAAGGGGAAGGAGGATGATGCGGTCATAGTGAGCTTGGCGCATGTCCTCCAGCACAGTGGTCATTGAGGGGTTTTGGTAACGCATGCCCACGTGGATAAAGACGTCATCCTCCTCGAATC